>CAMNCZ010000265.1 GCA_946534775.1 uncultured Eubacteriaceae bacterium | reverse complement strand
TATATGACGGCACGGGTCAGCTGGATGTGATATGGTTTAATCAGCCATATTTAAAAAACAGCCTGCAAGTGGGAACGGACTATTGGTTTTTTGGAAAGGCAAGTGAAAAATTCGGCCTTTTGCAGGTGGAATCTCCCGAGTGGGAAATATACCGCGGTGACGGTCAAAGTCTTTCAAACGGCAGGATAATACCAGTATATCCGCTTACACAGGGGCTTACGCAAAAAGTGCTGCGCGGTGTTATAAAACAGACTATTGACGAAACTACCGAGGATATAGAGGAACATCTGCCGGCGCATATTGTCAAAGCGCAGCAAATTATCGACAGAAAGACGGCGGTGCGGGAAATACATTTTCCAAGCAGCGACAATGCCTTTTTTAAGGCAAGGGAAAGGCTGGTATTTGACGAGCTTTTTCTTTTGCAGATGCGCCTTTTGCAGCTAAAGGGCGTAATAAAGAAAAAACAGACAGTTCTTGATATAAAAAACACCGATATCACGCCTGTATCGCGTGCGCTTGGTTTTGAACTGACAAACGCGCAGAAAAAAGTGCTTGACGAGATAACGGCTGATATTAAAAGCGGTTTTGTTATGAACCGACTTGTACAGGGCGATGTGGGCAGCGGAAAGACCGCAGTAGCGATCGCCGCCGCTTATATGCTTATTTCAAACGGATATCAGGCAGCGCTTATGGCGCCTACGGATGTACTGGCAAGCCAGCATTTTGACAGCATTGGAAAGCTGTTTGAAAAACTCGGCATTAAAACCGTGCTTTTAAAAAGCGGTATGAAGAAAAAGGAAAAGGATGCCGTTCTGGAGGATATAAAACTTGGGAATGCCCAAATGGTGATAGGCACACACGCACTTATTCAGGAAAAAGTGGAATATAAGTCTTTGGCGCTTGTAATTACGGACGAGCAGCATCGTTTCGGCGTGGAACAGCGTAAAATGCTTGAAGAAAAGGGCGATATGCCGCACGTTTTGGTTATGACGGCAACGCCTATACCGCGAACACTTGGGCTTATACTTTACGGCGACCTTGATATAAGCACTATTGACTCACTTCCCCCGGGAAGACAAAAAATAGACACCTTTGCCGTAAATACAAGCTATCACAGCCGTATGTACGGTTTTATGGAAAAGTTGTGCAAAGAGGGCAGACAGTGTTACATAATCTGCCCTATGATAGAGGAAAATGAAAAAAACGATCTAAAAGCTGCCGTTGAATATACAGAGGAGCTTAAAAACGTTTTTAAGGGCCTTAATGTAGCCTGCCTTCACGGCAAAATGAAAGCCGATGAAAAACAGGCGATAATGAATGCGTTTTACAACAACGAAATAAATATCCTGGTTTCGACCACGGTAATTGAGGTTGGCGTAAACGTGCCGAATGCGACGGTTATGGTCATAGAAAATGCCGAGCGCTTCGGCCTGTCGGCACTTCATCAGCTGCGCGGCCGTGTAGGCAGGGGCAGCGAAAAAAGCTACTGCATATTGGTAAGTGACAGCAAGAATAAACTCTCAAAAGAGCGTTTGCAGACTATGTGCCAAACAGACAGCGGTTTTGAAATAAGTGAAAAGGATTTGCAGCTGCGCGGACCGGGTGATTTTTTCGGTACAAGACAGCACGGTCTGCCCGAAATGAAAATTGCCAATTTATATAAAGATATTCCTATACTTAAACGTGTACAGCAAACGGCGATCGAGTGTTACAGACGGGATCCGATGCTTATTTTGCCCGAAAATAGATTGTTAAAGAAAAAAATCTTGGATATTTTCGATAAAAATGAAAAAAATTTATCTTTATAGTAAATTAAGTGTTTACTTATTGAGTATTTTTATGTATAATATAGTAGATAGGGTTAAATAATCCCTAACTATGTATTAAAATACGTAACCAAAAGGAAAGGTCGGTTTTTATGCGTGTTATTTCGGGTACGGCGCGGGGGCTTAAACTAAAGGCGCCCGAGGGTTTGAACACACGGCCTACCACGGACCGAATAAAAGAATCATTATTTAATATTATTGCGGCCGATCTTTATGATATATGCTTTGTCGATTTGTTTTCAGGCAGCGGTTCCATTGGTATAGAGGCGTTGTCGCGCGGCGCGCATAAAGCGTATTTTTGTGATAACAATGCAAAGAGTATCGCTGTTATAAAAGATAATATAAAACGTGCGCATCTTGAAGATAAGGCTGTTGTTATGCAGTGCGGTTTTTTGCAGGCATTGGAAAGGATAAAGGCAGCGGGGGACAAGATAGATATTGCTTTTTTGGACCCGCCGTACAATACCGTGCTTGCCGTACAGGCACTTGAACATATCGTAAGCCTTGATCTGTTAAATGATGACGGTTATATAATAGTCGAACAGGCGGCTCAAGAGCCTGCGATAGAGGTAAGCGGCCTTATGACCGCAAGGGTAAAGGACTATAAAACAACGAAAATGACATATCTGATAAAACAGACGGATAAATCATAAAATTAGTTATAAAGGGAGATAAAAATGAATATAGCGGTTTATCCCGGCAGTTTCGATCCGACTACAAACGGGCATCTCGACGTTATCGAGAGGGCTGCGAAGATAGTGGACAAGCTGATAGTGGGGGTGCTGATAAATCCCAATAAAAAAGGGCTTTTTACGGTGGAAGAAAGGGTAGAGCAGCTGAAAATTATCACTGCACATCTGCCGAATGTCGAAATAAAGTCTTTTTCGGGGCTTTTGGTGGATTTTGCCAGAAGTGTGGAAGCAAGGATAGTTATAAGGGGTTTGAGGGCTGTTACCGATTTTGAATATGAATTTCAGATGGCGCTGACAAACCGCAGCCTTGCAGAAGAAATAGAAACGCTTTTTATACCGACAAGCGCTCATTATATGTATGTAAGTTCCAGTATGGTGAAAGAGGTGGCATCTTTCGGCAAGGGGGTCGAAGGTATGGTACCCGAGTTGGTACAAAAACAAATGGCGGATAAATTTATAGTAAAGGACATTTAAAAATGTCCTTTACTATACCCCTGTGGGGATGCACACGACTGCGTACAAGGAATAAAGCCACTTTGTGGCACGCAGTCGGCGCAAGTAAACGCCCAAAGTCCAAGGACTTTTGTCGTTTACTATAAAATAGCATTATTAAAAAAGACTGTTTAAATAAAAGGAATTTTTAATGCACATTTTGCGAAATACAAG
>CAMNCZ010000264.1 GCA_946534775.1 uncultured Eubacteriaceae bacterium | reverse complement strand
AACGGTATTTCCGTCATCGCATTCGGTCTGAGTTTCTTCGCTGCCCTCGGCGGCACTCTCGTCAACGGGCATATTTTCAATTTCCTGCTGTTCTTCCTGAAGCTGCTTTGCATATTCATCCGTTGTTATATGATCGGCAAGTTCTTCGTCGGACTTGACAGCAACACTTGTTGCATTGATATCGGTAAATATGCTTGCGATATTATAGGAAAACGGAACTTCGCCCGTTTCATCCCTTATAATGGCATCAACGCTGAATGTGTAGGACGTAAGGAAACCGTCTTTGTCGATCTCCGCGCTGATATTTGCATAATTGATATCAACACCGCCGTCCTCACCGAAAGACACGCCGCTTGCCTCAAGGTTGCCGAGCATATACTCGCTTACAGCATCCTTGCTGAGTATATAAATATATTCCGTACCGCCGTTTTTGCTGTTTGTGGCGGTAGTTTCCACCTGGTCTGCGGTAATGTCGTTAAGGATATAGGTAGAACCGATAACACTCATAAGGTCCTCGTAAGTTATTTCTTCCTTTAATTTTACGGAGTCACCCTCGGTTTCCGAAAGCGTCTGTGTATAGTACAGCATACCGTCATAGAAATAGCCGGGAAGTTCTCTTGAATTTGAGTTTTCCTCATCTACCGTGCCGTCTTCTTTATATGCCGTTGCTGCGTTTTTCATTGTAAATTCAACTGCCTGCTTGCCGTCGGAGGTCATTCTTTTTATGTCAAAGCGCTGGCTTTGAGTATTCTTCTTGCCCTCGTCGGTCATACTTATAAGCAGTTCGCTGCTTATCGTTGCACTGTCTGCCCCTTCCATTGCTTTTTGTGCATCAAGAAATTTTTGGAATGCATCGGCGCTGTCCTCGACCTTGTTTTGGTCCGTTACTTTTGCACTGAGGTCCTCGTTTTTGCTTGCGTCAACCTCGGGCACATTTTTACCGCATCCTGTCATAAGGACTGCGCCCATAAGGCATAATGTCAATGCATAAGCTGCTGTTTTTCTTTTCATTTTAGAATTACTCTCCTTTTATTTTTTTCTTTTTTGTATCTGCCTGTGTCTTCATATCCGCAGCCGCCGTTTTGGTCGCCTCGGTTATTTCGGCACCGCCAATAAGCCTTGCCAGTTCGTCGGTAATAAGTTCACCCCTGAGCTCCCTTACACCAACAACGGTTTTTCCATCTTTCGCAGCTTTACTGATGCAAAAATGGGTATCCGCCATTGCCGCTATCTGCGGAAGATGTGTTATACACAATACCTGATGGACCTTTGATATAGCCGCTATCTTTTCGGCAACGCGCTGTGCCGTTCTGCCGCTTATACCCGTGTCTATCTCATCAAATATAAATGTTTCTATATTATCAACTTCCGAAAGCACCACTTTAAGCGCAAGCATAACACGGCTCATTTCACCGCCCGATGCTATTTTTGTAAGCGGCCTTACATCCGTGCCGACATTCGGTGCCACAAGAAATTCTACCCTGTCCGTGCCTCTGTCGTCAACGTCCTCGCGGTCGGTCACGCTTATTTTAAACCTTGCATTTATCATACCCAGATCGCCGAGTATTTTCTCTACCTTTTCGGCAACACCTACGGCCACTTCCTTGCGTATCTCGCTTATCTCCGCACTGATACGGCGCATAACACGCTCGTCCGCTTCCTTGCGCATAGTGTATTCCATTATCATATCTTCGCTGTTTTTGATAAATTCAAGCTTTTCTTCCGCTTCTTTTGCGTAGCGCTTTATCTCCCCAATGGATTTGCCGTATTTTTTCTTTAAATTATATATTACATCAAGACGCGCTTCTATCTCGTCGATATCGCGGGAGTCATTGTCAAGAGTATCTTCGTAGGCACGAAGCTGCGCTATAACATCATCAAGCTGCGCCGACATTTCCGAGAGGATATCGCATAGTCCTTCCTTGCTTTCGTCAACGCCTGCAAGCGTATTTATACTGCGTATCGCGTTTGCGATGCAGTCCCTTGCATTGCCCTGCTGACCGCGCGAAAGGTTGTCGAGTGCTTCGTTTGTACAGCGCTTTATCTTTGCGCTGTTGCCCGCCATTATGCGCTGTTCGTTAAGCCTTTCTTCCTCGCCGTCCTGCAATTTTGCGCTTTTTATCTCTTCTATCTGGAAGGTGTACATATCTATCTTTTCCTGTCTGTCGCCGTCGGAACCGCTGATATCTTCAAGCGCTTTGCAGGTTTTTTTATAGCTTTTGTAACGGTGTGAAAGCTTTTCGATATGTTCGCCTATTTGGTCATAGCAAAGTCTGTCCAAAAGGGCAAGATGTCGCCACGGGTCAAGAAGCGACTGATTATCGTGCTGTCCGTGTACATCTATAAGCAGTTTTGCTATTTCTTTAAGTATGCCCACGGTAACGGTCCTGCCGTTTACCTTGCAGTTGGACTTTCCTTCCTGCCCGAAGCTGCGGAAAAGCAGCAGACAGTTTTCATCATCAAGCCTTACATCAAGGTCGATAAGCCCGTTTTCCGTATCCTTATCGTTTACGGAAAATACGGCCGTTACCTCTGCGGTCTCCGCACCCTCCTTTATAAGGTCTCTGTCGGCCTTTTCACCCAAAACAAAATTAAGTGAGTCGATTATTATTGATTTGCCTGCGCCCGTTTCGCCCGTAAGCACGTTAAAACCCTTTTTAAAATCGATCTCTATCTCATCGATCACCGCCACATTTTTAATATGAAGCCTCTCTAACATAGTAGTACCCCCCGTTTAGTTTTACATTATTTCTCCCCTAAGGCGTTCAACCAGTTTTATGGCCTTGGGCTCGGACTTTACAACACAAAATATAGTGTCGTCGCCTGCAATGGTGCCCATTATTTCGGCCTTGTCCATTGCATCTATGGCCGCCGCAACACCCATTGCCATACCCTGTATCGTTTTTATAACAAGTATATTCTGGGCATAGTCTATCGACAGCACACCTTCTTTTAATACGCGCGTCATACGCTTTGCGGTCTCGGTATTTCCGCTGCCCATAACAGCATATTTAAACCCGCCGCCCTGTATGCCGACCTTTGTTATTTTCAGCTCGCGTATATCACGCGATACGGTCGCCTGTGTCACGTTAAAGCCGTCTTTTTCAAGCATTTCGGCCAGCATTTCCTGCGTGACTGTTATCTGCGTTTCGAGAGAACCGGTGTAAAACTCAAGCGCCAAAAT
>CAMNCZ010000263.1 GCA_946534775.1 uncultured Eubacteriaceae bacterium | reverse complement strand
CGTCGGATTTTCAAATAGGAGGTTAGGTTAATATGAAAAAGAAAATTTTTACGGCTGCATTGGCGTTTGCGCTTTCCTGCGGTATGTGCGGGGTTGCTTACGCTGCCGAGAAGGCCGCGGAGCTTCAGGTTGGAAATAATGTTATGAAAGTAAATATGGTGGAGCAGACCATAGATGCGCCGCCCGTTATAGTGGACGGACGTACATTGGTGCCGGTAAGAGCGGTTGTTGAAGCGCTTGACGGCACGGTGGACTGGGATGCGGAGACCAAAACGGCAAAGCTTGTATCGGGCGATAATACGATAGAGCTTACTATCGACAGCACCACTGCCAAATTAAACGGTGCCGAGGAAACGCTTGATGTTGCGCCCATGATAATCGACGGAAGGACAATGCTGCCCATACGTTTTGTTGCGGAAAGTTTTGGCTTTTACACCGATTGGGACGGTGAGACCAAGACCGTATATGTGGCTAAAATAGCCGATGCCAAGGTTTCGGATGAGGACCTTGACGAATATGCCGTATATCACACAGGAGAGGACGGCACGGTTTTTGTTGAAAAGGGAGACCGCACCGTTGTATACGATAAAGACGGCGAGACGATAGGCGAATTTCTCAATACCTATAGAAGCGAAGATTTATACACCGATAAAGACGGCAAAACCGTCAAGGTGGTAAACACTCCGGAAAGTATGTATTTTGAAGATGCCGATGGCAAAAGATCCGACCTGACATTTGATAAAACGTTTACAATTGCCGACGAGGACAAAAACACCTACCAATATTATTTTGGCGAAGGCAAGTGGAAGTTTTTTGTTAAAAACAGCGAGGGTGAATTGATAAACGAACTTGTTATGGGCGACACCAAAGACTATTTTAAGGCCGAGGACGGAAAGGAACTGGCAGAAGTAACTTCGCGTTTCGGCAAAGAGCCGTATATAGGCTATATTATGCCCGACGGAACTTTTGTAAAGTGCGAAAGAGACTACAGCACTATCTATACCGACGAAGAGGGCAATCTTTACGGCGATTGCTGCGACTGGTTGGTGGAACTTACAAAAGACGGCAAGGCCGTAAGGGAATATAAGCCTATGTCTGAATATAATGTTGTTATCGGTGCAGATAATAAAGAAGCTTATTTAGACACAAACAAAGACGGAGACTATGTTATTCGCCCGTCGGACGGTGAGGAGATAGTGCTGACTGTTTCCGAAAACAGCGAAGGATACGGCGACGACGTTACCGTATATGAGGGCAGCGACGGAAAAACATATATAATCGATGAAGATACCAACTGTACGGTAAAGGATAAAGACGGCAAGGAAACAAAGCTTACTTTTGCGGGCTACGGGAGCAGCTATGAATCAAGTGACGGTACAAAGTGCAGTGTAAGGCTTTGTGCGGGTGAATATACTTTGATAAAGGCCGACGGCACCCGGACAAAGCTTACCGAAAGCGAAGGCGAGGGCTGAAACCGCCTGCCTGCGTATTGTTTATAGGTTCCTGTATACTTTGTACTACAGATATTCAGCCCGTAACAAATCAAGGAATACCGCTGATTGCAACGGTCGGATTTATCTTCTCGGTTGCACTTGGCATATTCTCCGTTAAGAAAATGTGGAAAAGATAAGGGGGGACTGTATGGAAAAAAAAGAAATTAATGTAATAAACGAAAACGGCGAAAAGATAGTATATCTTTTGTCAAATAAAAACAAGGGCCTTAAAAGGTTTCTCTTTACACGTCTGCCCGGTTTTATAGTGCTGATAGCTATAGAGGTGGCTGTCCTGGCCGCGATATTCGGCTGGTTCAGGGATTTCTTCCCGTATTTTGCGGCGATACAGACGATATTTGCCGTAGGTATGGTCATATATCTTTTCAACTGTTCCATGGACTATTCGGCAAAGCTGACGTGGCTTTTTCTGATAATGCTTTTGCCCATACCCGGCGCGCTGTTTCTTGCCTGGACCCAAAACGACATAGGCCACAGGACGGAACAGTATCTGATAAACAGTATTGTTGCGGAAACAAAAACAAAACTGCCGCAGGACGAAAAGGTGATAAACGACGAGGATATAATCGCATCGGGCACGGACGATTTGTGCAAATACCTTAATTTAAGCGGCTGCTTCCCGCTTTACGGCAATACACAGGTAACATATTTCCCCCTTGGCGAAGATAAATTTGCGGCTATGCTTGAAGAGTTTGAAAAAGCCGAAAAGTTTATTTTTATGGAGTACTTTATCGTAAACGAGGGCTATATGTGGGGCAGGCTGCTTGATGTGCTTTCGCGCAAGGCAAAAGAGGGCGTTGAAGTGCGCGTGATGTATGACGGTATGTGCGATGTTTTGTTCCTTTCCTCGGATTACCCGAAAAGGATGGAAAAACTTGGCATCAAATGCAAGGCCTTTTCGCCGATAAAGCCGTTTATATCATCTCATTACAACTACCGCGATCACAGAAAAATAGCCGTTATCGACAACAAAGTCGCTTTTACGGGCGGTGTAAATCTGGCGGATGAATATATAAACAAAATCGAGGTATACGGCCATTGGAAAGATACCGCCGTTATGCTTAAAGGCGAGGCTGTAAGCAGCTTTACGCTTATGTTTTTGCAGATGTGGCAGATTTTTGAAGAGAAACACGAGTGGGACAGCTTTTTAAAAGAAGGGGCGAGTGTCGAAAGCCGCGGTTATGTTATGCCGTTTTGCGATTCGCCGATGGATGCGTACAAAACGGGCGAAAGCGTCTATATGGATATACTCTACCGCGCTACCGACTATGTACATATAATGACCCCCTATCTTATCCTTGACAACGAGCTTGAAACAGCGCTTAAATACGCTGCGGAAAGGGGAGTTGACGTAAAACTTATACTGCCCGGCATACCCGATAAAAAGAGTGCGTATTCCCTGGCAAAATCACATTACAAATCTTTGGTAAGTTCGGGCGTTAAAATTTACGAGTATACACCGGGCTTTGTACACGCAAAGGTATTTGTAAGCGATGATATCAAGGCGGCTGTCGGCACTATCAACCTTGATTACAGAAGCCTGTATCATCATTTCGAGTGTGCCGCATATATGTACAAGACCGATTGTATCGCGGATATCGAAAAGGATTTCAGATACACCCTTTCCAAGTGCAGAGAGGTCACTCCCGAAACTATCAAAAACGAGACTTTGTATTACAA
>CAMNCZ010000262.1 GCA_946534775.1 uncultured Eubacteriaceae bacterium | reverse complement strand
ATATTAATAATATATCAAATTCCTGCTATGTTTGCAACAAAATTTCGACAACTCTTGAAAGATATATCGATACTTTTTTTTATATGTGGAAAAATATGCCGGAGATAAGGGAGTCGGTGAAAAACTGCAAAGGCTTTTGTCTTGACCATTTTTCGCTTATTGTTGCGCAAGGACAAAATAAATTATCCGCAAATGATTATAAAGAATTTCTGGATATTATTCTGCCGCTTGAACAGGAAAATTTGAAACGTCTTGAGGCGGAAGTGGAGTGGTTTACGGATAAGTTTGACTACCGCAACCGCGATAAAGACTGGGGCACTTCAAAAGATGCGCTTCCGCGTGCCATAACAAAGCTTGCTTCGGAATTTGTGGAGGAGTAAAATGGAATTTAACGAACTTTCACCAAAGAAAAAGGCCGAGTTTATTTGGGATTATTATAAGATACCCATTATTGCGGCAATAATTATTGTCTGCATAGTAATATGGGGTATAAATCATTTTATAATACACCCCGAACCGCAGGTGTGCTGCGGGGTTGCAATTTACGGCCCTCATATCGAAACAGAGACCTGTGATGCGCTTGAAGAAATGCTTACGGCAAAAATCACTTCCCCCGAGGAAAATCAAAAAGCGGAAGTTACAAATTTCTTCTTTACCGAGGGGTCGGGCAGTGAGGATCAGCTTCAGGACAGGGATATGCTGGATAAATTTTATACATATCTTTATGCTTTGCAGCTGGATATTTTCATCGGTACCGAAGAGGACACGAAGGCCTGCATAGAGGCGGATTTTTTAAGCACGGTCGATGAATATATAACAAAAGATAAGCTGCTTGAATTTGAAAAAAACGAAAAGCTGCTTTACGGCAAAGACAGCGATGACGAAGAAGAACTGCCTTATGCGATAGCGCTTAATGATTCCACACTTATGAAAAGTTTGGGTATTTTGCAGGATGAAACTTATTATATATCTTTTGTGCCTGTTGACGGCAGGAAAGAAAAGACCGAGGCCGCAGCCAAAATTTTGATCGGAGAATAACAATGGAGAAAACAAAAAGCTTTGATAAAATAAAATATCTGCTTTCATTTTTGCTGCCTGTGATATTTATATTTGCGGCTTTTGCCTTTGCGGGCATTTTCCCGTTTGGCAATAAGGATATACTTGCCTGTGATCTTAAAGAACAGTATTTTGATATTACGGTTGCGTTTTTTGAAAAAATCAAACACGGCGGCAATTTTTTTGTGCTGAATGAAACTCGGCTTGGACTTAATCTTTATGTAATGTCGGCGTTTTTGCTTTTCAGTCCGCTGAATATACTTTTTTTGTTTTTTGATATTGCTGCCTATCCGTATTTATACGAATTTATTTACATTGTAAAAATTGGCCTTGCAGGCTTTTTTGCGGCGGTATATTTTGACAAAAGCCGTATAGTAAAACCGGATGCGGCGGTATTGACTGCGCTTTCGGTGCTGTATGCACTCGGGTCGTTCAATATTGTGTGCAGCATAAATATAATGTGGCTTGACAATGTGGTTTTGCTGCCCTTATGTTTTCTTGGCATAGAGTATCTGGCCGAAAAAGGCAGAATATCTTTTTTTACCGCAGTATATTTTATGTGCGTTTTTATCTGTTACTATATGTCATATATAACGGGTATTTTAAGTTTTGTTTACCTTGTTTATTATACTGTTGTTACGGGAAACAAAAAATTTGTCAAAAATACCTTTTTGCTTTTGTGTTCCGCCGTTTTGACACTTATGCTTGCGGGCTTTATAATTGCGCCTGCGGCTTTGGGACTTTACGCAGGTTATACCGACAAAGTTGAAGTTGTATCGCAAAGCTCGGTAATACGCTTTGGACTTAATGAACTGCTGCGCGGTCTTTTGTTTGTCGAAGACGGTTCTCCCGTTATAAACTCTACACTTAATACGGCTTTTGGCATACTGCCGCTGTTTTTGAGTTTGATATATATTTTAACGGATAAAATAAGCCGAAAGGAAAGAATTGCGGCAGCCTGCATAAGTCTGTTTTTTATGCTTGCCTTTATTTTGAGACCCATATATGTGCTGATGCAGTTTTTAAGAGAACCCGCATCCTTTGAGGGCCGATTTATATACGGAATGTCATTTATGTTTATGATATTTTCGGCAAGAGTTTTATCGCAGAAAGAAAAGATAAAAAAATCGGCTTGTATAATATCGGCACTTATTATCGCAATATGCATAATGCCCGCATTGTATGGGCTTAACAATGCTTTTTATGTTAAATATGCGGTAGTTTTGGCGCTGCTTTTGTGTATTTACGCTGTATTTACCGCAAAAAACAAATATGCAAAACTTATTGTCGTTTTTGCCTGCGGTGAGGCACTGCTTATGGCAATTACGGGAATATATATGATAAATAAGCATATCGGCTATGAAAATAAAGATGAATATACGACTTATATAAAAAATGTAAAAGAACTTGTAAGCCATATAAACGATACAGGATTTTACAGGGCTGTCGATTTGAATTCCGCAACCAGAATGTCAAATATAGGTGCAGGTTATTATACGATAGATGCATTTTCTTCTACGCTAAACGAAAGAACGACCGATTTTATGAAAAAAATGGGTGTACACGTTATTTCCGATGACAAATATGTCAGCAATATCGACAACGGGCTTGTAAACGACAGTATTTTCAATGTGAGATACTGTCTTGTAACAAACAAAAATGCCCCGTTTACGGATATAAACGGCAGAAATTTTTATCTGCCCGACGGCGCGAGGTTTACATCAAAATTTTATGAAAATATATACGAAGACGAGTCGGCGGTGATATATAAAAATAAAACAGCGCTTCCTCTGATGTTTTCGGCAGACGAAAAAATAAACGATATAGCGGGGGAACTATACGGCGAAGATATTATTTCGGGCTTCTTTCTGAATCAGGAAAAGTTTTTGAACACCGCGGCAGGGACCGACGAGCAGCTTTATTATCCTTATTACGATATAGGCGAGCCGTATACGCAAAACTGCACACTTGAAACAAGCGATATATCAAATATCATAAGGCTTACGGGCCGTGAGGCGGGAAGTGTGATATACCGTTTTGCGGTTGAAGAAGACGGTGAATACTGCGTAAACTTTTTTGTATCAAATAAGGAACTTTCAACGACTTTTGGCACTTATGCCCTTAGTGTGAACGGCG
>CAMNCZ010000261.1 GCA_946534775.1 uncultured Eubacteriaceae bacterium | reverse complement strand
TAAAATACCCCTTAATTTTTATAGCCTATAAGCGAGCAGAGTGCAAAGGCCGCCACATCTACCGCAACAATGGTGCTGCCTACGGGCGTATTTGCAAGTATGGATATTATAATGCCAAGAAAGGCGCATACCGCCGATAACAGCGCCGAAAACACCGTTACCGATCTAAAGCTTTTAAAAACGCGCATTGCCGACATTGCGGGGAAAATGACCAGCGCCGATATCAGCAGCGAACCGACAAGATTCATTGCAAGCACTATTATTATTGCAATGACCGCCGCGATCATCAGATTGTAGAGTTTTGCGTTTGTGCCTGTTGCCCGAGCGAAATTTTCGTCAAAGGTGACGGCAAAAATTTTGTTGTAAAATATAACAAAAACCGCGATAACAAAGGCAGAAAGCCCTATCGAAAGCCATACATCGCTTTTCCCCAGCGTTATTATCGCTACAGAGCCGAAAAGTGTGCTGCATACATCGCCCGATACATTTGAGTTTGACGGAAAAACATTCATTATAAGGTAGCCGAATGCAAGTGCGCCTACCGATATCATCGCTATTGCCGCATCGCCCTTTATTTTGGTGTTTTGTCCCGTTCTTAACAGCAGTATTGCGGCAATAACGGTAACGGGCAGAACGATGACCGTTTTGTTTGTGAAATTTGCAACGCTTGCTATCGCCATTGCACCGAAAGCAACGTGCGAAAGACCGTCGCCGATAAACGAAAATCGTTTAAGCACCAGCGTAACGCCAAGCAGTGAGGCGCAAAGTGCGATAAGTACGCCGACTATAAGCGCATACCACACAAAATCAAACTGAAAATAAGTGTATAATTTATCAAACATCAGCGTCACCGCCTTTTATATTTAAAAACCGTCTGCCCGTTTCGCTTGCAATATATTCCTCGCGTGTGCCGAAAAATATGTTGTCTCCCAGGTGCAGAACGTGGCTTGCGTATTTCACCGCAGCCTCGGTATCGTGCGATATCATAATTACGGTTATCCCGTTTTTGTTGAGTTTATCGATAATGTTGTACATCTCCTCGGCGGCAAGCGGGTCAAGCCCCGTGACGGGTTCGTCAAGCAAAAGTATGCTGCCCGTTGCGCATAGCGCCCTCGCAAGCAGGACCCTCTGCTGCTGACCGCCCGAAAGGTCGCGGTAACAGCGCTTTTGCAGGTCGGTAATGCCAAGCTTTTCCATAGCGGTGCGGGCAAGGTTTTTCTCCTGTGCGTTATAAAACGGGCGCAGGCCGCATTTTGACAAACAGCCCGAAATGACTATCTCCCACACCGAGGCGGGGAAATCGCGCTGAACAACAGTCTGCTGCGGCAGATAGCCTATCTCCTTGCCCGAAACACTGCCGCTTATTTCGCCCTTTAAAACGGGGGTAAGCCCCAAAAGCGTTTTGACAAGCGTGCTTTTGCCCGAACCGTTTTCGCCCAGTACAAAAAGATAATCGCCTTTATTTACTTTAAAATTTATATTTTCGGCAACTGCGCCGTCCTCGTAACCGAGTGTGACGCCTTTGCAAATTATCTGCTCGGACATAATGTCTCCTTAATTAATTTATAGTAAGCGAATTAAATAATCGGACTTAAACTTGTTTGAGTCTGATTATTTATGAGCCCCATCATATCGTGAACGACTAATTATTTTTGTCGTTCACGATAAGTTTTCGCTCAAAACCTCGTAATTTTTTTGCATTATTGAAAGATAGCTTGTGCCTTCCTCTGCCTGCTTGCCCGTTACGGACTGCATAGAATCAAGCTGCGCTATGTTTATGTCGGCATTTTTGGCGGTGCTTTGTACGGCCTTTGCAACCTTTTGGTCGGAACCGTCAATGGTGTAAATGGTTTTCACCCCAAGTTCATCTGCCTTTTGCGCAAGAAAAACGATAGTATCGACACTTGCCTCGGTCTCTGCCGAACAGCCCGCAAAAGCCGCGTAATAGTCAAGGCCGTAATCATCTACAAAATATCTGAACGGGAAACGGTCGCCAAAGATAAGTGTCTTGTTTTTCGCGTTTTCGGCCAACTCCGTAAGGTCCGCATCAAGCGTGTCAAGCTGCTCGGTGTAGGCGTAGGTGTTGTTTTTGTATGCCTCGGCATTGTCGGGGTCGGCTTCGCAAAGCGCATCTTTTATCGCATTGCAGAAAAGTTTTGTGTTTTTCAAAGAAAGCCAGACGTGCTCGTCGTTTGCTTCCTCTTCTTCCTCTTCTTCTTCGGGCTGCATACCCTCTTTTACCTCTTCCGCCTTGGCATTTTCGCCCAGCACTTCCATAAGGTCGATAACGCGCATATCTTCGTTTGTTGCATTATTCAGCGCATCTTCCACCCATTCGTCGGACTCGCCGCCCACATAGATAAATATATCACATTCGGCTATTTTTAAAATATCCTCCGCAGTGGGCTGAAAACTGTGCAGATCGGAACCGTTGTCAAGCAAAAGCGTCAATTCGGCATTGTCTGCTTTTTCGTCAAGTATGTTTTTCACCCAATCATATTCGGGAAAGACCGTCGTTACTATTTTTAATTTATCTTCCTTTATAATATCTTCTTTTATAGTGTCGTTTGATGTGTTTTCTTTTGATGTATTTTCCGTTTGTGCTGTGTTTTGGGCGCAGCCCGCAAGCGCCGCCGTTAAAATTACAGCCGATAAAACGCCCGATATAAATTTTTTCATATTATCCTCCAATTTGTCTGCAATCCTTACAAATTCCGTAAAAAACCGTTCTTAACGGGTCAAGCAAAAATTGATGATGCTTTTCGAGATGTTCGCAAAGCTCCTTGAACTCTTCGCAGTGCAGATGCACCAGTTTGCCGCATTTTTCGCACTTGTAGTGAAAACATACTTCCTCGCTGCGGCGGCTTTCGCCCACATATTCAAAACAGGCGGGGGAATTGCTGTCTATATTGTATTTGTTTACAATGCCGTCATCGACCATTGTTTCAAGATGGCGGTATACCGTGGCAGTGCCTATCGGTGTGCCCTGTGCCTTGAAATGTTCGCATATCTCGGCCGCCGTTACATGGCTGCCGCGCCGCTGTATCAAAAAATCAAGCAGTATATTGCCCTGTTTTGTCTTGTATTTTGCTGCCATTTTCAGTCTCCTGTCTTTATAAATTGAAAACCATTTTCAATTTTACATCAATAAATCGATTTTGTCAATAGATTTGAAAATGATTTTCAAATTTTCTAACAAACT
>CAMNCZ010000260.1 GCA_946534775.1 uncultured Eubacteriaceae bacterium | reverse complement strand
GAAGCCCCGCGCTTGAAATATATTCAAGTTCGGCGGCATCAAGCGTGATGTTTTCGCCCGCCGATGCCGCTTCAAGCAGTTCGTCCTCAAACTGTTTTGCGTTGTTTGAGTCTATCCTGCCCGAAATTTTTATTGTTTCGTCGTTTATTTTTTCGATCATATAATAAAATCTCCCTGTTTTTATTCCGCTGCAGGTTCAAGATAAATTTCTTTAAGCTTTGCAAAATCATCATCGGTAAGGCCCAGTCTTGTTTTAAGATAACCCTTGGGGCTGCCGTACTGTGCATTCATTTTATCAATTACGGATTGCAGCAATTCGGGTGAAACGCCGTCTATCAGCCTTACTTTTTCGATAAGTTCGGGGTCGTCGGTGTATTTTTTCACACTTTCGGCGGTTTCTGCGATAATTTTGGCATTTGCCTCGTTGGTCAGCATATAATCGGCCATTATGATATCATCGTCAAAATCCATTGCATACAGCAAAAGTGCGGAGCTGACACCCGTCCTGTCCTTGCCCTGCGAGCAGTGGAAAAGTACGGAAGAGCCTTCGGGCTTGTTAAGCAGTATATCGAAAAATTCCTTGCAGTATTTTGCATATTCGTCACCGAGGAAGTAGCTGTACATCTGTGGTGTGGGCGACATTCCGTTTTGTGCGATAAGAAGCTTGTTCTGTGCCGCATCGCCGCTTGCGATAGCCTTTTTGTATGCCTCGATAAATTCTTCGGTGGCAAGTTCACGCATATTGCCCGAGATATTAAGCGGCAGGCTGTGGTTGGTAGCGCCCTCAACCGTGGGTTCGGGTACTACACTTATCTCGCTTTCGGTCCTGAGATCCACCATATCGGAAACGTGATATTTTTCGGAGAGAAGTTTCAGATCGTTTTCGGTGCCTGCGCCCGGGGCACCCGTTCTTATAAGAACGTTTTGCTTTATCTTTCTGCCCTCGGTATTTACATAGCCGCCAAGCTGTCGTGCGTTGCTGATACCCTCGATATCGCTTAATTTCTGCGCTTCAAAGCTTAGTGAAGCGGTGGGTGCGGGGATAGCGGCTTCCTCGGCCGTATCATCGGGCATTACATAAACCACCGTGCCGTCAACCACTTCCGCACCTATAGCCTGCGCAAGTTCCTCGTCGGGCAGATAAAAACTGCCGTCAATAATTACGGGCACATTGTAGGCCGAACCGTCTTTTTCATAAACAGCGTTTGAAAAAGTTACTTTTTTGCCGTTTACATCAAAAGATTCGCTGCCCGCACTTACGGAAACGGTGTACGCATCATTTCCGAATACAGCCGTTTTGCTTTCGGCATCCCACTGCGCCGTAAAACCAAGGTTTTCAAGCGTTTCTCTTGCGGGCACAAGCCTGCTTTGCGCCATTGCGTTTACTGTAAATATTGCCGTAAATGCCATTGATAAAATTGCCGTGTACTTTCTTTTCATAATTGGTTTCCGCCTTTCGTTTGTATTTATCCCATTATTTCTCCAAGTGTAATAGTTTCGCCGTCAATTGTGATGTACATTTCTTCCGTGCCGTAAACATAAGAATAGATATATGTTTTGCCGCTTTTGGAACTGTACCTTTCATCATAACGCGACAGCGATATTTTGCCTTCTTCTTTTCCGTCCGAGCCGTATACGGTCATAACATAGTCTTTTTCGACATAGACTTTTCCGTCGTCGCCGTTATAGTATATGGTATCGTCCGAACCGTAGGAATCGCCCGCAAAAAGTTTTTTGTTGTGTTCTTCCTCGGGGTCGCAGGTGAGTTTTATGGTCTTTTTGTCCGATTTAAGGGTGTATTCGTCAGCAAGATCGCCCGTTACGATATATTCCGTGCCGTCATCACCGACATATATTATATCCGAACCGTCGGGCACGCTCTTTGCCTCATCCAAAAGTTTGTAGTGGTCGTCGCAAATAAGCAGATAGTTGTATTTGGTGGTGTATATCTTGTTGTCGCTGCCCATATACGCGCCGTCGTAATTTTCCTCAAACTCGGTATATTTTCCGTCCGAAGATACAAAACCGTCTTTATAGCTGCCGTCACGCGCCGTTACGGTGTATATTGTGCTGCCCTCTTCATCAACATAGTATACCCAACTTTCGCCCGTTGCGGTGTATTCGCCCACAACTTTGCCGCTTTTGTCCTTTACGACCAGACTGTCAGAATCGGGATTTTCATAAGTGTTTCCGTCTTCGTCCGTGGGGAGATAACTGTCGCCTATAGCGGCCTTCTTTTCGGTGCCGTTTGTCACTATGGTGTAGCTTTCGTCCTCACTGTTGTAGGCAATTGTGATATTTTTGCCGCTTTTATCGGCATAGACCGTTCCCCATACGTCCATTTCCTTGTATACGGCGATATCTTTGCCGTTTTTGTCCTTTATTTTAAGATAGGCAACGGGGTCTGCGTCCTCGCTTTCCCTGTACATCATATAATATTCTTTGCCGCTTGCATCTCTTGCAATAAAGTTTTCTTCGTATCCCGTCAGGTCAAAAGCCTTTGTTTCGGGCTTTGTTTCTGTTTCGGAAATTTCGCCGTCGGATATCACTATACTCTTGTCGTCTGCGTTCCAGTCGGTTTTGTAGCCGAAACTTTCCGCCACAAATCTTATCGGCAGCATAGTTCTTCCGTTTATAATTACGGGCGGTGTGTCAAGCTGTACCTTTTCACCTGTTTGCAGTGCTTCGGTGCTGTTTATAGTAAGCGTTACCGATTTACCGTCTTTGTTTTGCAAAACGGCGGTTTTTGTTTCACCGTACCATTGCACTTTGCCGTCAAGCGCTTCAACTATCGCCCTTATCGGCACAAGCGTGCGGCTGTCAATAATAACGGGCGGAGAGTCCAACTCCGAAACCTCGCCGTTTACCGTCATCTGCGAATCACCTATCCGCATATTTACGGTTTTTGTCTGTGCAAAAACGTTGCAGCTTAAAGCCGCGGCAGCCAGCGCCGTCAAAAAAATAACCAAGTGTCTTTTCATAGTAGTTCCTCCTTAAATAGTATTTCAATGATATTCGTATTCCGCAGAAATAAATTTCTGCTACATACTCATAACAAACGGAATTGCAAGCAATTCCAAATTCAGTGGGAGCTTGGACTCCCACTGAATTTTAAGTAAGCACCCCCGCTTTAGAAGCGGGGGACTTCCTTAGTTTGTTAAAAAATTTTATACCTGTTTTTTGCGTTTCTGTACAAAGTAGCAAGCCCAC
>CAMNCZ010000259.1 GCA_946534775.1 uncultured Eubacteriaceae bacterium | reverse complement strand
AGAAAGGTCATCAGCGTTATAGCTGCCATAAATATCCAACTTGCGCTTTTTGCTGCGGATATGTTTCTTTTACGGTGTTTTTGCGCCGCGGAGGGCGCAGTTATTATTGTTTCTTTTTCCGTGGTATCCATCGGATGAGTTTCCTCCTAATTGTTCGGATTTGAAATATAGGCTTTTTCAAGCCCTTCAAAATATGCATATTTCGGTTTTATGCCAAGTTTGGCAAGCGGATGCATATCGGCAAGTGTATCGGGTTCTCCCGCGCGGCTTTCGATATCGCCAAAACCGAGTATAGATGACGAAGCCGTTTTTTCTTTTAAAAATGCGGCGATCTCGCGGATAGAGTGGCTTTCGCCGCTGCCTGCGGGAAGCTTTTTATATCCCTTTACAATATCTTGTTCAACAAGTTGAGTAATGATATCAGTCAGGTCGTCAATATGTATTATATCGCGCTTTTGAAAACCTTGCGTAAGCGGTACGCGCTTGTTTTGTTTAAGCAGCGTGACTGTATTTTTTAAAAAACGTGTTTCGGGTTCGTTTTCACCGCCGTAAAACATTTCAAGGCGCATATCGGCAAAGTTTATGCCGTTTCTTTCGCTGAAAAACTTGCCCATTTCGGAAAACTTGCTTTTTGTAAAGCTGTAGTGGCTGAAGTTGTCGGGAAGTCCCGTGCCCATTGTGACAAAAGTTTTCACATCATATTTCAGCGAAAGAGAAAGAGCTTCAAGCGGGAAGATAAGGTTTGCATCAAGCATATTGCCGTATAGGGATGTATCGGGGCGGTATACGCAGGCGCAGTTTATCACGCAGTCGAAACTGCCGCTTTTGAAAATATCTTCCAATGAATTTTTTTGGTTTGCCGATATAAAGGCCTTATTTGCACATATTTTGTCAAGAAAAACGGTGTTTGAGTTTTCTCTTACCGCGGCCGTGACCGTAAGAGAATGTTGCATAAGCTTTTTTGCAAGGTTTCCGCCAAGATAGCCCGTGCCGCCGAGCAGAAGTATTTTCATTTGCTTATTTCCTTTGCCCATTCCACCATTTTTTTGATGCCTTCAACAGCAGTTACTTTGGGCTGCCAGCCTGTCAAACGATTGATTTTTGTGATATCCGCAATAAAAACTTTCTGGTCGCTTACTCTTGGCGGAAGCTGAGTATATTCAAGCTTTATATCGAGCATATTATTAAGCAGGTCGAAAAGTTCCAACAGCGAAAGCGACTGATCGAAACCGCCGCCAATATTGAATACTTCACCTGCTATTTTATCTGCCTGTGAAACAGCGGTATAATAAAGGTTTATCATATCCTCGGCATGAAGGATATCCCTTACCTGTTTGCCGTTCCCTGAAATTGTGAAAGGTGCGCAGGATGGGTCTTTTTTCTTTTCTATCGCTTTTTCGCAAAACCAACCTATCCAACCTTGGTCGTATGTGGCAAACTGTCTGCCGCCATACATAGATGAATGTCGGAAAACTATCGTTTTTATGCCGAAAATACGCGCGTAATCCAGCATATACTGGTCTGCGGCGCCCTTTGAACAGCCGTAAGGAGATCTGAAATCAAGAGGGACACTCTCGTCAAAGCCTTTTTTCCACTGTTCGCAGATATATCGTGTATCGGTCTCGGTATAATCGTATTGTTCAAGGTCGCCGTACACTTTGTTTGTGGATGAAAATGTCATTACGGTATCGGGGCTGAAACGGCGTATAGCATCAAGTACATTCAATGTGCCCACAGTATTTGTCTGAAAATCCTTGTATGGGTTTTCAATGGAAGTTGTCATAGCTACCTGACCCGCAAGATGCATCACGACATCAAAGCCGCCGCCATTTATTATGGTGTCAACATCGTTTCGATTGCGTGTGTCGCCGTGTACAAAGTTAAATTTGCCAAGCGTTTTGAGCCACTCGAGATTGCTGTACGAGCCGTAGCGCGATAAATTGTCCAATACGGTCACATCATATCCCTGTTTTATTCCGTGTGCCGCAAGATTGCTGCCGAGAAAGCCGCAGCCGCCGTTTATCAATATTTTCATAACTCTTCCTCCATAAAAAAATCAATCGGATATAGCCTGTATTATACATTTTGCCATATATTCGAGCATTTCGTCGGTCATACCCGGGTAAACACCTATCCAGAATGTATCGTTCATTACGGTGTCGGTGTTTTCAAGACTGCCCGATATACGGTAGGCATCGGTGCCCCTTATACTGTCGAAACACGGGTGTTTGGTGAGGTTGCCCGAAAACAGCAGTCTTGTCTGTATATTTTGCTTTTCAAGATACTGCGTTATTTTGCTGCGGTCAAGCCCTGAATTTTTTTTGACGGTAAGAACAAACCCAAACCAGGAAGGCTCGCTGTTTTTTTCGGGTTCGGGCAGGATAAGCTTGTCTGCCGTACATTCAAGCAGTTTCCTTAATTTCTGCCAGTTGCTGCGGCGCTTTTGCGTAAACAAAGGCAGCTTTTTCAGCTGTTCGCAGCCTATTGCCGCCTGCATATCGGTCACTTTAAGGTTGTAGCCGAAATGGCTGTAAACATATTTATGGTCATAGCCCGCGGGAAGTTCGCCGTACTGCCCGTCATAGCGTCTGCCGCAGAAATTGTCGTGTCCCGACGGACAAATGCAGTCCCTGCCCCAATCGCGGAAAGACAGGATGAGTTTGTTCAAAAGCGGGTCGTTTGTGTATACACAGCCGCCTTCACCCATTGTTATATGGTGCGGAGGATAAAAACTGCTTGTGGCAATGTCGCCCCAAGCACCCGTAGGCCGTGTTTCCCCGTTTACGGTACAGACCGAACCAAGGGCGTCGCAGTTGTCTTCTATAAGCCAAAGACCGTGTTTGTCGCAAAAACGTTTTACACTTTCCACATCAAACGGGTTGCCGAGGGTGTGGGCAAGCATAACGGCCTTGGTTTTATCCGAAAGTGCGCCTTCAAGCGCGGTTATATCTATATTGTACTGAGGTATAGAAACATCGACAAATACGGGAACTGCACCGTATTGAAGCATTGGAGTTACAGTGGTGGGGAAACCGCAGGCAACCGTTATAATTTCGTCACCGCGTTTTATTTGTCTGCTGCCCAGTTCGGGCGCGGTAAGCACAAAAAACGCCAGCAAGTTTGCCGAAGAACCGCTGTTTACAAGGTGAGCGTATTTAACACCCATAATATCGGCAAATTCCTTTTCAAACTTTTCCGCAAATCTGCCCGTAGTGAGCCAAAAATCCAAAACGGCA
>CAMNCZ010000258.1 GCA_946534775.1 uncultured Eubacteriaceae bacterium | reverse complement strand
CCTTGTACGCAGTCGTGTGCATACCCCGCAGGGTTATAGTAAAGGACATTTTAAATGTCCTTTACTATAATTTTATACCTATTTCACAACAAAATCAATACAAAAATTAAAGGCCGCCTGCTTAAATGCAAAACGGCCTTTGTAATTATTGCTGTTGGTTTTCGGTAGTATCCTCTTCGGCAGACTTTACGATAAAATCTATTTTACCGCTGGCTTTTTCCGTTACGTTTACCATTACCATATAATCGCCGGGTTCGATCATACCGTATTCCGTAACGCCGGCTTCTTCAAATTCATAATCAATAGTAGGCGCCGTCTCATTTTCGGTAGGCGGTGTGTTTATATCACTGCCGCCCCTTGTGACCCTTACTTGCACCTTTCCCTCGGTAAGTCCCGAGTCTATCACAAGATATTCTCCCTCGCCTATCGTTATGCCGGAGCCGCCGCCGTTGCCTGTTTCGGTTTGGTCAAACGTTGCGGTAAGACCCGTTTCGGTAACAGCAATCAACGGTTTTACTTCTTCCTGTACCACTTCGCCGTCGTTTTGCGCCGTTTCGGCTCCGCAGCCCGTCATTGACAAAGCCGAAAAGCCGGTAAATGCGGCTATCATCAATACCAATAATTTATTTTTCATTACTTCATTTCCTCTACATCAAAAACTTACAATTATCAAAGGCTTGTAATTGTGATGGTCTTTGTTTCGCCGTCCCAGTCCACATTTGCGCCGAGTGCCTCGGAAACAAATCTTAACGGAACCATTGTGCGGCTGTTCTTTATCTCGGCAGGTACAAGCAGTTTGTTTTCCTCGCCGTTTACAAGGGCGCTGTCGCTGCCTATTACCAGCTCTATCTTTGTGTCGTCTTTTTGTGCCGTTACGGTCTTTGTTTCGCCGTCATAGCCCACTTCAGCGCCAAGACCCTCGAAAATAGCACGCATCGGTACACGGGTAGTACCGTTTTCGATATAGGGGTCGGAGTCAAAAGTCATTTTTTCGCCGTTAAGATATACCCATATCTCGTTGGGATCCTTAGCGGGAGTTTCGGGCTCTGTTTCAATTTCGGTCTCCGACTGTTCCCCTGCCTTGATGTCCGTCTTGTCATCGACCTTAACGGTTATCAAACCGTCCTTTACGGCTGCCTCGATCCTTTCGTTTTCCTTTTCCCAATCGATTTTGTCGTATATATCAAAAATATTTGTGCTTACGGTAATATCTGTAAGCATTTCCTTTTCCTTTTCAAGTTTGCCGATGTTAAGGCCGTCATAGTAGGGATTGAAATGATATGCTTTTTCTTCATCGGGCACAAAAAAAGCAAAGGTGTCTTCAAGGCCTGCGCTTTTGAATTTTAAAGCATCTTCCTCGGGAAGGTCCGCCGCACTGCCGCCCGTTTCGATATCAAGCACGGTATTGAATTTACTGCCGTCATATTCAAAGCCCTTTATCTGAACATCTGCGCCGTCGGCATAGCTGTTTATTTCGCCCGTGTACTGCATAAAAATGCGTTCTTTATCGTCAACTTTTTTAAAGAATACACATCCGCCGCCTTTTTCGCCCGATAAAAAGTTTGTTATCCTGTCGGAAGAAGCAGTCATTACGGCTGCGCCGCCTTTTTCTGCATTTTCTTCGTACATAGCCAAGTACATATTATCGTCTTTGTCGGTGTTTTCAGCATATACAACAAGCAGTTCGTCTGCTCCGTCACCGTCAAAATCCGCTATTTTTCCGCTTACAGCGCCCGACTTAAAGTCAAACGCCATCTCGCCTGCGTGATGATATTCTTCGGTCACTTCATAATAGCCGCTTGTTTTTCCGTCAAGGTCCGCTTTTTCAATTTCTGCATACTTTTCCGCAAGCACATCCGCCGCAAAAGCAGTGCTTGAACTTAAAACAACGGCTGCCAATGTCAATATGGGTAATAATTTTTTCTTCATAACTTATTTCCTTTCGCTTGTTTCTCTTGTAAATTCCAGTACCTCGTCATCTATTTTAAGGCTGAGTATATCATCCTTTACGGTGTATTCGTAAGATGTTGTATAATCGTTTACAAGGATGTCTCCGCTGCGCCATTCGCCCTCTACCTCGTCCTGGAACGAAAGCACCGCGGAATGGTCGTCGTTGAGTGTAACTTTATCTGTCTTTTCAACTTTTTGGCCGCCTATCTCCTCTTCATAAGTTCTTGTGTATGTACCGGGGATGTTTGCAAACTGTGTCTGAGGCTTTGCATTTTCAAACTCAACAGAATCCACGATGTTTGCTATGGTATCGCTCATAGCAGTGTCGTTTTCGTCAAGTTTGTCGCTGTTTTCGGAAACAAGTTCAACAAGCACCGTGCCGCCGTTATATTCGGCTGCGATATAGCCGTTGTACGCTCCCGAGCCCTCTTCCTGCTGTAAACTTCTTGTAAACGACCATTTGTCACCCGCAAAAAATCCCTCGCTGTCAACTGTTTTTTCTTTATCCCATTTAGCTGTCATTTTGTCAAGCACTTCCAAAGGCATTTCACCCTTTATATAGCTTACGGATACCTTTGCCGAGGCTTCGCTTTCACCCGTGTATATAAAATCAACGCTTTCTTTGCCTTCTTCGAGCTTTACAAGCGAGTTGTCATATTTAAGCGACCAACCGTCTTTGCTTTTGTAAGTTTTTGTTGTTTCTTCCGCGGGTTTCTCTTCTGCGGGCTTTTCTTCTGCGGGTTCTTCTTCAACCGGCTTTTCGGTGTTTGTGCTGATTATAACAGTCTTTGTTTCGCCGTCCCAGTCTACCTCACATCCGAAGCTTTCGGATATTGCCCTTAAAGGCACCATAGTTCTGTCATTTACTATCTGTGCGGGGGAATCAAGCTGTATCTCGCTGTCATTGTCTTTCATAACCTTTTCACCTATTGTAAGTTTAAGCGTGCTGCTTTCCTTTTCAACAGTGACCGTTTTTGTTTCTTGGTCCCAATCGACCTTTGCGCCCAGTTCCTCGGAAATAACACGAAGAGGAACGATAGTGCGGCCCTCTGCCGTTATCTGCGGTGCTGTATCGCTTGAAACTTCGTTTCCGTCAATAACTATGCTTATATCCGCTGCATAAGCACTTGCCGCCATAACTGCCGATGCCATAACCACACTTGCTGCCGCAATAAATTTTCTTTTCATTGTAATATCATACTCCTTCTGTTTTTTCGTTAATACAACCACGGTAAACACCGTTTATTTTTCTACATCATTATACACAAATTGATATGGCTTTTCAATA
>CAMNCZ010000257.1 GCA_946534775.1 uncultured Eubacteriaceae bacterium | reverse complement strand
CCGCAAAGGAGAAAAAGCCCGTTATGGTATGGGTACACGGCGGTGGTTTTGAAATTGGCGGCACCGTTGACCCGGGATATGATTTCTGCAATTTCGTCAAGGAAAATCCCGATGTCATTGTTGTTTCTATCCCGTACAGGCTGGGTGTTTTCGGTTTTCTTCACCTGTCCCACCTGCCCGACGGCGCCGACTATCCCGATGCGCAAAATTTAGGACTTATGGATCAGACAGCGGCATTAAAATGGATACACGAAAACATTGCGGCATTTGGCGGCGACCCCGACAACGTGACTGTCTTCGGCGAATCCGCAGGTGCCGGCAGCGTAGCTTTACTGCCGTTGGCCGAAGAGGCGCACCGCTGCATTAAAAGGGTTATCGCCGAGAGCGGTTCACCCGCTATGACAAGGTCTGCGGAACAGGCTATTGAAATAACAAACAAACTTATGGACACACTCGGCTGCAAGACTGTCGCCGACCTGCAAAAGATCGATTCCGCGGAACTTATAAACGCGGCGGGAGATGTAGTATTGCTGCGCGGACTTCCGGAAAGAGACGGAAAATTTCTTCCTTTGGATACATTCGATGCGTATACAAACGGCGCGGCAAAGGATATAGACCTCCTTATCGGCTGCAACAAGGACGAAATGAGTACCTGGAAAGGTTCTATGGGAATTGACGGTTACAATGCGTGGGCAAACGACCTGAAGGAAAAAAAGTTTGCCCAACTGACGGATGCGGAAAAGAAACTTGTTCAAAGTTTCATCAACGATATAAGCGGAGAACCCGACGAAAAACTCAGCACTCTGCTCGATCAGATATGGTTTATTGCGCCGTTTTTCAGAACAGCGGAAAATCAGACTGCCGCAGGCGGCAAAGCTTATGCATATTTCTTCACGGTGCAAAGCGGACACGGTATGGAACTTACGACAGTACTCGATCACCCCGAGATGAATGCAGGACCAATTGACGAAAATTTTGCAAAAACTATGCGTAAAATGTGGGTACAGTTTGCAAAGACGGGCGATCCCTCGCTTACGAGGGATATTTCACCCGACGGCAAGGCGAAAATCTGGCCGCTGTACGATTCTAAGGACAAACAGGTTATGGTTTTCGAGGAATTTAACATTCATCCCGAAAAGGAACCCGGTATAAAACTCGTTGATCGGGAAAGGACCTATTTCTTGACCAAATATTATATTTTCTGAAATTCCGACAGGATAGATGTCCGACACCTGTCTCCATAACAAAAGGCTGTCACGCGACAGCCTTTTGTATTAACCCGATAAAACTTAAAACTGGTCATCACCCTGCAAAGCAAGTACGCCGCTTTCGCCTGTTCTTACTTTCACACATTCGTCAATGCCGTAAACGAAGATCTTACCGTCACCGATATTGCCCGTGTAAAGCGCCTTTTTAGCTGCCGCGATAACATCGGCAACGGGCACTTTCGCAACTACCACTTCCACTTTTATTTTAGGCAGAAGCGTTACCTCGACATCGGCGCCGCGGTACTTTTTAAAGTGACCTTTCTGTACGCCGCAGCCCATTGCATTTACAACGGTCATACCCGTAATACCCACATCTTCAAGTGATTTTTTCAAAGCCTCAAACTTATCCATTTTACATATTATCTCGACTTTGTGCATCTCCACATCACCCGCAGGTGCCTGTCCATTCATAACCTGAACGGGAACGGCGATATCGTCTGGTATCTTTTCCGACGGAGAAGTTGTGCTGCCCGCAAACAGGTTGCCTGCGCCGGGCATTGGCATAAAGTCCGCATAAGAAGATGCAAGGCCGTGTTCAAGCGCATCAAGGCCGACAATTTCCTCTTCCGCCGTAACTCTTAAACCGATAGTATGCTTTATAATAATAAAGACAATTGTCATTGTGACCGCAACAAAAGCTATTACAGCCGCAACACCGACAAGCTGAACGAGTGTTCTGTCAATGCTGCCCGTTGTGAAAAGACCGCCGTCGCGTGCGAAAAGACCTACGCATATCGAACCGAAAAGGCCGTTTGCGCCGTGTACCGCAACAGCACCGACGGGATCGTCTATTTTAAGCTTGTTATCTACAAACTCTACCGCAAGTACGATAATTATACCCGAGATCGCACCTATTATTGCCGCAGCCCAAGGGTCAACAGCCGCACAGCCTGCGGTTATTGCCACAAGACCCGCAAGAGAACCGTTGAGAGTCATTGAAACATCGGGTTTGCCGTACTTTATCCAGGTAAATATCATTGTAACAAGTGTTGCCATACAAGCCGCAATATTTGTTGTCATAAATACATTGCCGACCTCGCAGCCCTGCTCGTAAGTGGAAAGACCGTAGCTTGAAGCGGGGTTGAAACCAAACCAGCCCATCCACAGAATAAATACACCAAGTGCGCCTATTGTAAGGTTGTGCCCCGGGATAGCCCTTGCCTTGCCGTTTTCGTCATACTTGCCGATACGCGGGCCGAGAATTTTTGCACCGATAAGGGCCGAAATGCCGCCTACCATGTGAACGACCGTTGAACCCGCATAATCGTGAAAACCCGTCCAGCTGCCGATAGTCAGCGTGCTTAACCAGCCGCCGCCCCATATCCAGTGGGCTTCAAACGGATAGATAAACGCACTTATCACAAGTGAATACACAAGGTACGAAATAAATTTTGTTCGCTCTGCCATAGCGCCCGAAACGATAGTTGCGGAAGTTGCGCAGAATACCGTATTGAACATAAAATGCACCCAAAACGGTACACTGCCCGTATCGTAGTTTCCGTGCGAAAAAAGATCTATGCCGCCGAAAACACTGTTAAGCCCGCCAAACATAATGCCGTAGCCTATTATCCAATACGCTATGGAACCCAAAACAAAGTCCATAAGGTTTTTCATAATTATATTGCCCGCATTTTTCGCGCGGGTAAAGCCCGCCTCGACCATTGCAAAGCCCGCCTGCATCCAGTAGACAAGCACCGCACCGAGAATAAGCCATATAGTATCAAGTGCCGAAAAGTTTGTCATATATATCTCTCCTTTTTAAAAAATTCAATAATAAAAGGCGCCAGACATACACCGGTATATGTCTAACGCCTTTGTTATAATGCAAGTATAAATCATTTTCTTGCAAAAGTCAAGTGTTTTTTTATATATTTTTTAAATATTTTGCAAGTTTTATATATTCAGCTTGCAAAATAACAGGAAAGACTGCCGTCCGAATTACTACTGTATGCAGTTTTTTGTCTATTAACAGG
>CAMNCZ010000256.1 GCA_946534775.1 uncultured Eubacteriaceae bacterium | reverse complement strand
TCATTTTAAATCCTCCTGTCTGAAAATTCCGTACAATAATTTTTAATAATTTTTTAATCATCTTTTCCATTATTGCATATTTTATTTAAAAAATCAATAGTATTTGCATAAAATGTCGTTTTTTTTACATAAACGGTAAAATTTTGGATAGAGTGAATGTATATATGCAAATCATATCGGGAATAATTGTTAAGACAAAGATAGATCGGGGTGAGGTTTGTGAGTGAAAAATTGAGGGCATCGGCGGAGATACTGCCGTGTTCGTTTGGGCTGGGACTGATATATTTTCCGCGTATAGCAATGTACGACAGGGAGAACGCACTTTCGGCGCTGGTCTTGGGCGTTGTGCTTGCGGTTTTGGCAGTGTGTGTCTGCGGTCGTGCCGTTACGGGAGGAAAGGTCGTATCTGTCCTGTTGTTTTTGGAATGTGTGTTTGCGGGCGGGATGTATCTTAGGATATATTCGGAGATGATAAAAACCGTTTTGCTGCCCGAATATAAAATTTTTGTAACGGCGGCGGCAATGCTGCTGACGGCGCTTTACGGCGCAGCAAAAGGCAGGGCGGCGGGGCAGCGGTTTGCACTGCTTGTGATACCCGTGCTTATTGCAGCGGCAATTATATGCTTTCTGCCCTCGGCAAAGGATATGGATATAAAAAACATCCGTTTTATCCCAAGTATGCCGCAAAATGTGGCAGCATATTCCGTAAGATCGGCATTTTTGCTCTCCTTTCCTTTGGTGGCCTATACGGCGCAAAAACGCAAAAACATAAAAAATACGGCGGCTTTTATCGGCCTGTCGGGCGGCTTTGCGGTTTCTGCCGCCTTTATATGGCTGTCGCGGTTCAACTATATGACGGAGCAGCCCGTTCTCGATCTGATGTATGCGGGAGATTCAGCCTCGTCGTTTATAAGGCGGCAGGAGGGGCTGATATTGGGCATAGTAACGGTATGCGCGTATTTTCTTATGGAACTTTTGATAAGCTGCGCCGCCGATCCCGAGGGAAAGGGCAGGGCAAAAACGGGGTCTTACGCAGTCTGCGCGGGGCTTATGCTGATATTTGCCGTTTCGGTAAACTCGGTAAAAACAGCGGAATTTCTGTTTGATATTGCGGTGTATATCGGGGTATCGGTTTTTCTTATTTTGCTGTCTGCGGTGTATTTTCTGAAAAAATTTTATAAAAGGCGATACAATATAGGAAGAAAAAGCGGTATTGCCGTTTCGCTGCTGCTTGCGGCACTTACGGGCTGTGCGGGGAAAGACCCCGAAAAACGCGATTATGCGCTGGGGCTGTTTGTACGCGGTGACGGCAGTGTTTCGGCTGCGGCGGCGAAACTGTCGAAAAACGGCGATAATACAAACGAATATGTTTTTTACGAGGGCATGGGAGCGACACTTGAAGAGGCGGCCGAAAATGCGGCTTCCAAAACCGGGAACAACCTGTATTTCGGTCATCTTGTGCTGTGTGTTATAGATAAAAGCGCGTTAAACGAAAAATATCTCGATGAACTCGGAAAAATGTTTTTATATAAGGAAGAGTTTGGGAGAAATGTGTGGGTAATGGCGGCTGAGAATGTTGAGGATATTGAAAAGGCCGCCGAAAACGGCGAGAATATGACCGCTTTTGCCGAAAAATATTACGGCAGAAACGGGGAATATGCCAAAAAGGGCAAAACCGTGGATATAAACAGGCTTTTGTATCTGTCGGCATCGGGCAGATCGGCGGAGATACCGCGGGTAGTGTGCGTTGACGGCCGCCCCGAGATATCGGGAGAGATAATTATATATAATAAGAAGGGAAATAAAAATGAAGCGAATAAATAAAGTATTTTTCAATAAAACGGCGGCATTGCTGACCGCGTGGTCGGTGCTTTTTGCCGCGCTTGTGCCCCTGTGCGATGACGGGAGTGACGCCTTCGGGCGGGCGCAGGCACTTATAAACGGCGCAAACGGCTGTATCGTTACGCACCGAGTCCCCGATGTGGAGATAGAGTGGAAGTGTATTGAAATTTTTGACAATTTTAAGCGAAAATACGATGATAAATTTGGCAAATAAATTTTTTAAAGGTATTGACATTTCGGGCTTTTGGTTATATAATAATCGAGTATGCGTTAAATCGACATAATTTAGAGATCCGCATACAATGGCAGATTTAATACAAAAATTAAGGAGGTGCAATTATGCCAACATTTAACCAGTTAGTAAGAAAGGGCAGAGAGACAAAGGTTACAAAGTCTACAGCCCCCGCTTTACAGAAGGGTCTCAACACTCTTAAAAGAAAGCAGACAGATGTAAGTTCACCCCAGAAGAGAGGTGTTTGTACATCCGTTAAGACTGCTACACCCAAAAAGCCTAACTCGGCTTTAAGAAAAATTGCCAGAGTTCGTCTTTCAAACGGTATCGAAGTTACAGCATATATCCCCGGTGAAGGTCACAACCTTCAGGAACATAGTGTTGTTCTTTTAAGAGGCGGACGTGTTAAGGACCTTCCCGGTGTGCGTTATCACATCATCAGAGGTACACTTGATACAGCAGGTGTTGCCGACAGAAAGCAGGCTCGTTCCAAATACGGCGCTAAGCGTGCCAAAAAGAAATAATAAAATAAGATTTAAACAAAATCTTGTTTTGGCTAAGTCCGCAAGGGCTTATTGTGCCTAAGTACTTAAATCTGTTATTGCACAGCAGTACTCGGGCACGGCAGGGACAGCATAAAACAAGATGTTTGTCCCAAGTACCGTTGAATTAATAAGATTATGATTAAGGAGGGAAGAATCGTGCCAAGAAAAGGTCATGTTTCAAAAAGAGAAGTACTGCCGGATCCATTATATAATAATAAAACAGTTACAAAGCTTATCAATTCTATAATGCTTGACGGTAAGAAAGGCGTAGCACAGAAGATCGTTTACGGTGCATTCGCCAAAGTAGAGGAAAAGACAGGTACACCCGCTGTTGAAGCGTTCGAGCAGGCATTAAACAACATTATGCCCGTACTTGAGGTAAAGGCTCGCCGTGTAGGTGGTGCAACATACCAGGTACCTATCGAGATCAAGCCCGACAGACGTCAGGCGTTAGGTCTTCGCTGGCTTACAATTTACAGCAGAAAACGCAGTGAAAAGACTATGGAAGATCGTCTTGCAGGCGAACTTATGGACGCTATCAACAACGCAGGCGGCGCTGTAAAGAAGAAAGACGAGACACACAAGATGGCAGAAGCCAACAAGGCATTCTCGCATTACAAGTGGTAATAGGAGGA
>CAMNCZ010000255.1 GCA_946534775.1 uncultured Eubacteriaceae bacterium | reverse complement strand
ATTCGTATTCCGCAGAAATAAATTTCTGCTACATAGGCCGAAACGCGCGACTTAGCTGTCAGGCGCAGCCTGACTGAGGGGTTGCGCCTGCCCACATAACGTAAGTCAATTAGTAAGACAAATAATAATTTTATTTCCCGGTAAAAAAATGTGGAAACTTAAGTTCTTCCCAATATTGACAATATCGCGTAATTGGAGTATAATTTAATAAGTATGGAAAATTTCAAGCACAATATTCCATATCCAAATTTATTTAATAAGGAGTAATTATCGTGGCTGACGAAAAGAAAATAGTTTTAACAAGTGAAGGTTATCAGAAAGCACAGGAAGAACTGGAGCATCTTAAAGTTGTAAGACGTAAGGAAGTTGCGCAGAAAATAAAAGAAGCGCGCAGCCAGGGCGACCTTTCCGAAAACGCCGAGTACGATGCGGCAAAAGAGGAACAGGCCGAGATAGAGGCAAGAATAGTAGAGCTTGACAATATGCTGCGCAATGCCGAGGTTATAGCGGAAGACGAGCTTAACAGCGGCCACGTTAGCCTGGGCAATACAGTCGTTTTATTTGACGAGGAATTTCAGGAAGAAGTTACCTACACTATCGTAGGTTCAGCCGAAGCCGACCCCGCAAACGGCAGGATCTCAAACGAATCTCCGCTGGGTCTTTCGCTTATCGGCCACATACTTAACGATATAGTCGAGGTAGATGCGCCCGACGGCACGATAACATTCAAAATACTTGGCATAGAATAAAAATAACGCAAAAGGAGAAATGAAAATGGCAGACGAAACAAACGTAAAGGCCCTTAACGAGCTTTTGCAGGGTAAGCGCGACAAGCTTGCCGAGCTGCAATCGCAGGGTATGGACCCGTTCAAGATAGTTAAGGCCGATGTAAGCCACCACAGCAGGGAAATAAAGGAAAATTTTGCCGAACTTGAGGGCAAGGAAGTTACCGCAGCAGGCCGTATGATGAGCAAACGTGTAATGGGCAAGGCAAGTTTCTGCGGTTTGCAGGACAGAGACGGTTCCATTCAGATATACGTTACACGCGACAACCTCGGCGAGGATATCTACAACACTCTTTTCAAAAAGAAATATGATGTGGGCGATATCATCTGGGTAAAGGGCGAAGTTTTCAAAACACAAAAAGAGGAAATTTCGATAAAAGTTCACGAAATTCAGCTTTTAAGCAAGTGCTTACAGGTGCTTCCCGAAAAATTCCACGGCCTTAAAGACCAGGATCTTCGCTACCGTCAGCGCTATGTCGATCTGTTTATGAATCCCGAGGTAAAGGAAAACTTTATCATCAGAAGCAAGGTCATCAAAACAGTCAGAAACTACCTTGACAACCTTGATTTTCTTGAAGTTGAAACACCTATGCTTCAGACCATAGCAGGCGGCGCGGCAGCAAGACCGTTTATAACACACCACAACACACTTGACATTGATATGTATATGCGTATCGCGCTTGAACTGCCGTTAAAAAGACTTATCGTAGGCGGCCTTGAACGCGTTTACGAGATCGGCCGTGTTTTCAGAAACGAGGGTATGGACACCAAGCATAATCCCGAATTTACCCTTATGGAACTTTATCAGGCATACACCGATTACCACGGTATGATGGACATTACCGAGGGCATTATAAAGGAAGTTGCCGACAAAGTCGCAGGCACAAGGGTGATAAATTATCAGGGCATTGAACTTGATTTTACCAAGCCTTTTGAGCGCCTTTCAATGGTAGATGCAGTCAAAAAATACGCAAATGTCGATTTTGATAAAGTCGAGACCCTCGAACAGGCCCGCGCACTTGCGGACGAACACGAGATACACTACGAAAAGCGTCACGGCAAGGGTGAAATACTCAACCTCTTCTTTGAGGAATATGTTGAAGACAAGCTTATCCAGCCCACCTTCATCATCGACCACCCCGTTGAGATATCGCCGCTTACAAAAAGAAAGCCCGATAAGCCCGATTATACCGAACGTTTCGAGTTGTTCATAGTCGGCCGCGAATTTGCCAACGCTTACAGCGAACTCAACGACCCCATCGACCAGCGCCAACGCTTTGAACATCAGGCCGCTCTCCGCGCCCAGGGCGATGACGAGGCCGAACTTATCGACGAGGATTTTATGCTCGCCCTCGAATACGGTATGCCCCCCACAGGCGGTATGGGTATGGGTATCGATAGATTGGTAATGCTCTTCACCGACGCAAGCACCATCCGCGACGTACTCCTCTTCCCGACGATGAAGCCGATTGAGCAGTAAGGGCTTGAAACCCCTGTGTTTAAGCGAGTTTTGAAGTTGTAAAAATTCAAATTTTGTAAAAGGCACACAAAAGGCACACAAAATTATACTAAATAATACCGGATAATACCCGATAAAAATAATTTTGGCGGTCAAGTGCTTGCTTTTAGAAGTAAATATTTGTTGAAATGTTTAGGACACTTTCTATTATCATTATGATTTTAGGAAGTGTCTTTTTTTGTTCTTAAAATACTGAAAGGCGGTTCAAAATGATAAAGATAAGATTACAAGGAAGAATTGGAGACATCAAGAAGTTTGTACGACAGCTTAACGCTGATAATCGTATGGAGCTTGTAAGTGTATCGGATATATATGACAACAAAGGCTCCGAAAGATTTAAACACTTATATATGGATGTTGATTACAGAAACAGCAAAGGGGGTAAAAAAGTTGGATAAGAAATTAAGTTTAGCCGATGAGTGCCCGAAGTTGGCAGCAGAATGGTCGGACAAGAACAAGCTCTCCCCTGCCGAGGTTACGGCGGGTTCGAGAAAAGCTGCTGTATGGAAATGCAGTAAATGCGGTAACGAATGGTCGGCTATTATCAAAAGCCGTGCAAAGCTCGGCAACGGTTGCCCCTATTGCGGCAGGCGCAGAGTTTTGGCCGGCTATAATGACCTTGCTACCGAGGAGCCTGAGATAGCAAACCAGTGGGCAGATGAGAATTATCCTCATAAGCCTACCGAGTTTTTATCCCGGAGCAATTTTACCGCTATGTGGGTATGCAACAAAGGGCACAAATGGAAAAGCCGTATAGCCGACAGGACAAAGGGACACGGCTGCCCCTACTGTGCCGGCAAGCTGCTTGAGGGATATAACGACTTTGAAAAGGAGTATCCCGATCTTGCAGCGGAATGGTCTGACCGAAACAAAGTCCCTGCAAACAAGGTAAAGCCTTTATCACGGGAACAAAGATGGTGGAAATGCAGCAAATGCGGTTATGAATGGCAGTCAAGCACACAT
>CAMNCZ010000254.1 GCA_946534775.1 uncultured Eubacteriaceae bacterium | reverse complement strand
TTATCCCTCCTTACTCGCCAAGATATGCGGAAACAACGCGCGGATCGTTAAGCACATCGCTTGTTTTGCCCTGTGCAAGTTCCGTACCGAAATTAAGTACGGTAACTTCTTCGCAGATACCGCCGACAAGGCGCATATCGTGCTCGATAAGAAGTATAGTCATATCAAAATTATCGCGTACAAAGCGTATCGTATTCATCAATTCTTCCGTTTCATTCGGGTTCATACCTGCCGCAGGTTCATCAAGCAGCAGAAGCTTGGGCTTTGTTGCGAGTGCACGCGCTATCTCAAGCTTTCTCTGTTTACCGTAGGGAAGATTAAAAGCAAGAAGATCCTTTTCCTTATCAAGGTCAAATACCTTTAAAAGTTCAACAGCCTCTTCGTTCATAGCTTTTTCTTCGCGGGAATACTTGGGTGTGCGGAATATACCGTCAAATATATTGTATGTCTGGTGATTGTGAAGACCTACCTTAACATTGTCAAGCACCGACATTTGCAGAAACAGCCTGATATTCTGGAATGTACGGGCAATACCCATACGGTTTATCTCTATGGGGCTTTTGCCGTTTAAAAGCTGACCGTCAAGACGAAAAGTGCCGTTTGTGGGCTTGTATACACCTGTAAGCAGGTTAAACACGGTGGTTTTACCTGCACCGTTAGGGCCGATAAGACCGTAAAGCATCCCTTTTTCTATATTTACGCTGAAATCATCAACGGCCTTGAGACCGCCGAAATTGATACCTAAATTTTTTACTTGCAGTAATGGCATTTAAGCTGCCTCCTTTCTTTTTGAAAGGCGAAGTTTGCTTTTTATTTTTAAACGAAGCTCTTTAAGTTTCGGTGATGAATTTGAAAGCATCATCAATATAAGCACTATAGAGTATATCAACATTCTGTAATCCGAAAGGTCACGCAGTAATTCGGGCAAAATCGTTATAATTATCGCCGCGATTATACTGCCGGTAATGCTGCCCATACCGCCCAATACAACTATTACAAGTATTTCTATGGATTTGTTGAAATCAAATGTGCCGGGTTTGAGTATAGCAAGGTGATGGCCGTAAAGCACACCGGCTGCGCCCGCAAAGAAAGCTGCGGTCACAAAAGAAATAAGTTTGTAAAATACCACGTTTATGCCCATTGCCTCTGCCGAGATTATATTGTCGCGTATAGCCGTTATGGCCCTGCCATGGCGTGAATTTACAAGGTTTACTATAACTATTATCGTTATCATTGCCGTAATGTAGGCAACACTGAAGTTTGAAAACTTGTTTATGCCTTTAAGGCCGCCTGCGCCGCCCGTAAATTTAAGCGAATTTATGATAGAACGGATGATCTCGCCGAAAGCAAGCGTTACTATAGCAAGGTAGTCGCCATTTAACCTGAGTGCGGGCAGACCGATTATAATGCCGAATACAGCTGCCGTAAGACCGCCTATCACAAGTGCAAGAGGAAACTCTATAACAGGCGGAAGATTGGCGTGGATAGTAAATAAGCAGCCTGCATAGGCGCCGACAGACATAAAACCTGCGTGTCCGAGACTAAGCTCGCCCAAAAAGCCTACAATAAGGTTAAGGCTTACCGCAAGCATAATATTGATGCATATAGGCACCAACAGACCCGAACTCTGTCGGCCGAGAACACCTGTCGAAAGAAGTATATTGCATATTATGAAAACCGCAATGCCGATGGCTGTATATATAACGGTTTTTCTTTTTTTCCGAAGGAATAATTTTATATTTTTCATTTTTTTCCTCCTTAAACCTTTTCAATACGTTTTTTGCCGAGAAGACCCGTAGGACGGAACAGCAAAACGATAATAAGTATACCGAAAACTATTGCATCGGCAAGATCGGTACTGATATATGTTTTTGCCATACTTTCGATTATGCCAAGCAAAATGCCGCCAAGCATAGCACCGGGGATAGAACCGATACCGCCGAGTACTGCGGCAACAAAAGCCTTTATACCCGGGAGGGCACCCGTGTAGGGGCCGACAAAGCCATAAGAAGACATATACAGTATGCCCGCAACTGCGGCAAGAGAAGAACCTATTGCAAATGTTACGGAAATAGTGGCATTGACATTTACGCCCATCAGCTGCGCCGCGCCCTTATCCTCGGAAACGGCAAGCATTGCCTTGCCCATTTTTGTTTTTTTGATAAAAAGCGTAAGAAGTATCATAATAATAACGGTAACACCCAATGTAACTATAGATTCGCCCGAAATATTGATACCGTAAAAAGTAATGCCCTTTATTTTTATAAGTGAATCAACTTTTTGCTTATTTGAACCGAAAATAAGCAGGGCTGAACTTTGCAGAAAATAGCTTACACCGATAGCTGTTATAAGCACGGTGAGAGGGGAAGAATTACGAAGCGGTTTATAGGCTATTTTTTCAATGCTTACACCAAGCAGACAGCAGATAAGTGTACACAAAAGTACGGATGCCCACCACGGAAGCCCGAATTTTGACCCCGATAAAAGTAATGTATACGCGCCGACCATAATTATATCGCCGTGCGCAAAGTTAAGCATTTTGGCAATACCGTAAACCATGGTATAACCAAGCGCTATAAGTGCATAAACGCTCCCAAGATTAAGACCGTTAAGCAGCTGTTCGCAGAATTGCTGCATAAAAAATCCTCCTTTATAAATAAAAAATTATATATGAAAATATTAAAAGACACAATATTATTAATTATTATAATATATTTTGTGATATTTTACAAGTATAAAAACCAAAAAAGTGCAAATTTATCAACACAACTTTTAGGTTAAAATATGTTTCTTAATACAATATATAGAAATGCCTTGACTTTTTGGCAAAAAAAGAATATACTTTTATTATAAGTGATATTCTGCACAGATGCAGGCAACTCATTTTTGCGGAAATAAAACACAAGGAGAAACAAATGTATAATTCAAAAATAACGGCTTTTGCCAACTACCTTCCGCCAAAGGCAGTTACAAATGATGATCTGAGCCTTATGGTCGAAACAAATGATGAATGGATAAAGACCAGGACAGGTATATCGAAAAGACATGTTTCAACAGGTGAAACTGCAGCTGATTTGTGCATAAAGGCTGCAACAAAGCTTATTAAAAACAGCGGGATAGACCCGCTTGATGTTGACGTGGTGATAGTGGCTACGATCACTCCCGACTTTTCAACACCCAATACGGCCTGCCTTGTACAGGCGGCTATAGGCGCGGACAATGCCTTTGCCTTTGACCTTTCGGCGGCTTGCTCGGGTTTTGTTTATGCAATGAGTGTGGCCGAT
>CAMNCZ010000253.1 GCA_946534775.1 uncultured Eubacteriaceae bacterium | reverse complement strand
ACAAACTCTCACTCAATAAAACTTGAAATTATTTGCAATATATATTATAATAGTAAATAATGGCTTTGCGAAAGGAGTATAAAAAATGAAAAAAACCATAGTAGTAACGGGTGGTGCGGGCTTTATCGGTTCAAACTTTATTTTTCACCTGCTTGGCAAATACCCCGATTACCGTGTAATATGTCTGGATAAGCTCACTTATGCGGGCAATCTCAGCACACTTAAAGATATTATGAACAACCCGAATTTCAGGTTTGTAAAGGAAGATATCTGCGACCGTGAGGCGGTTTACAAACTTTTTGAGGAAGAACGCCCCGATGTTGTTGTTAATTTTGCGGCGGAAAGCCATGTAGACCGCAGTATCGAGGACCCGTCTATCTTTCTTTATACAAATATCATAGGCACCTCCGTGCTTATGGATGCAAGCCGCAAATTCGGTGTGGAACGCTTCCATCAGGTATCGACAGACGAGGTTTACGGTGACCTGCCGCTTGACAGACCCGACCTTTTCTTTACCGAGGAAACGCCGATACACACCTCCAGTCCGTACAGTTCTTCAAAGGCTTCGGCAGATCTGCTTGCGCTTGCGTACTATCGCACTTACGGGCTGCCTGTGACGATAAGCCGCTGTTCCAACAATTACGGTCCTTATCAGTTCCCCGAAAAGCTGATACCTTTGATGATAGTAAACGCACTTAACAACAAGCCTCTTCCCGTATACGGTGAGGGATTGAATGTGCGCGACTGGCTTTATGTGGAGGACCACTGCAAGGCCATTGACCTTATCATTCACAAAGGCACCGTGGGCGAGGTATACAACGTAGGCGGCCACAACGAAAAACAGAATATCGAGATAGTGAAGATAATTTGTAAGGAACTGGGCAAGCCCGAGAGCCTTATAACACACGTTGGCGACAGAAAAGGCCACGATATGCGCTATGCCATCGACCCGACAAAGATACATCGTGAACTTGGCTGGCTGCCCGAGACCAAATTTGAGGACGGCATAAAAAAGACTATCCAATGGTATCTTGACAACAAAGAATGGTGGGAGACCATAATTTCGGGTGAATATCAGGATTATTACGAAAAAATGTACTCCAACAGGTAACAGACGACAATGCGCCCGAGAGGATGAAGAAATTTGAAAAAGGCTATATCGCTGCGCCGTATCTGTGCGTTTTTGCTTGGTACGCTGTTTTTAATGCAGTCGGGCTGCGGCAAAACCCAACAGACATCCGCCGATGTTTCCGAAAAAAAGCAGGGCAGCGCCTATGAACAGCGCCGCACGGAACTTATGGCAGGCAGCAAGGACACCAACCTTAACGACAAGGAAAAAGCTGTAGACGAAAAACTGAATACAATGAAGGACGAGCTTTTGCGCTGGTACGGGGGCTATACCAATTTCCCCTACGACATACCCACAATGAACGACACCACCCTTATAAACAGCGATCTATACGCTTTTTGCAAGAAGATGCCAAAGGGCGGCGACCTGCGTTCAAACGGCTGTGACGGTCTTTCAATGGACGGGCTTTTGCTGCTTTTGAGCGAACGCGAGGACTTCCACGTCTGCCTTGATGACGGCTTTTGCTACGGTTATATGTATGATGCCGATATAGGACCTTTTCCCGAGAACAGCATAATGCTTAAAGAGGGTATGGCAAACGGCCGCCTTTCGGATGCACGTCTTACCGATATGTGGACACTGCGCACCCTTACCGAGTTTAACGATCCTCTTGAAAAGCTGAATAAGGTGCGTGTACAGACCGATTGTATAAACAACGACGAAAAACTTGTTTCAAAAATTTACGAAGAAGCCTTTTTAAGCTATATTGCAAATAATGTTTCGTTTGTGGAACTGCGTGTGAACTTCATTTCGGACTCGGCCGCAAACGAAAAGACGGTGAAACTTATCCGCAGCGCTTATTACAAGGTGAAAAAGAACAACCCCGATTTTACCGTAAAGGTCATAGCCGTTGCCGATAAATCCACCGAAAGCGAAAAAGACAGCATAAAAGCCTCGATAGACGATGCACTCAGATTAAGGGAGACCGTAAAAGACGAGAGCGACAAAAACGACACGAAATATTTTATAATAGGCTACGACCTTGGGTCGAGCGATTACGAAAGCCGTTCCCTTGCGGACCTTGAAAAGCTCTTAAATGACGACAGGCTTAAAGACGGCGGTCTTAAACCGTTTTTGACTGCGGGTGACAGTCTTTCGGCGGAAAACACCGATGTTGCCGACGCTTATTTATTGGATGCGGAAAGGGTCGGTCACGCGCTTAATTTAAGCCGTTTCCCCGAACTTATGAAAAAATATGCGGATAGAAAACTCTGTATAGAGACCTGTCCCATAAGCAACTGCCGTATGGGCTACACTGCCGATTTGCGGCTGCATCCCGCTACGCTGTATATGCAGGCGGGCGGCCCGATAGTGCTTTGTTCGGACATAGCGCGCTATACGGAGCACGAGGTGCTTACAGATGACTTTTTTGCGGCCGTGCTGTGCTGGGATATGGATCTTTCCGACCTTAAACAGCTTGCCGAAAATTCGATAAAATACAGCGGCCTGCCAAAGGAAGAACGCGAAAAATTGCAGGAAAACTGGCAGCGCGACTGGGATAATTTTATAGAGAGTATGCAGTAAAACGGAGGGCGCATAATGCGTTTGACAACACTTTGTTACATAGAAAAAGACGGTAAATATCTGATGCTGCACCGCACCAAAAAGGAAAACGACTTTAACAAAGATAAATGGATAGGTGTCGGCGGCAAGTTTGAGCCCGACGAGACACCCGAGGAATGTCTTTTGCGCGAGGTAAAGGAAGAAACGGGGCTTACGCTTGAAAGCTACAGCCTGCGCGGCATTATCACTTTTATTTCGGATATTTACGAAACGGAATATATGTATCTCTACACCGCCGATAAATTCAGCGGCAGCCTTATCGACTGCGACGAAGGCGAGTTGGTGTGGGTGGAGAAAAGCAAGGTGCCCACTCTGCCGCTGTGGGAAGGCGACAGTCTGTTTTTGGCACTGCTTGACGAATACAGGGGATTTTTCTCGATGAAACTGAAATATATGGGTGATGCACTTGTTGAACACAATGTGGTGAAATACAAAACGGAGGGATAAAAATGAAGAAGCACGCCTTAAGCAAAGCATCGGCAGTAATTATTATCGCTTTTTTGGCCATACTTGCCTGTATGGCTTTAAGCGTTATAAAAACCAATCGCTACAACTCCGAACAGCACCACGATATATTTACGCGCGGAAGCCTGTTTT
>CAMNCZ010000252.1 GCA_946534775.1 uncultured Eubacteriaceae bacterium | reverse complement strand
GTGTCAAGTTTAATGCCGAATTTTCGCTTTATATTTGATTTTGCGCTTATCTTGCCCGCCATAGATACAAGAACGGCAGTGTTTATGCTTACCCCCGTTCTTGCCGCAATGGCCTCGGGCGGGGAATTTATCAAAAGTTCAAGGTTTCCGAACTCTTTTAACATTCTGTGTGCCAATTCATTTGTATCTCTGCGCGGTATCGCATAAAACAACAGCATCTCAAGTATCTGGTGTTCCTCAAAATTATCGAAACCGCCTTCGTTGATATATCTGTCGCGCATACGCTGTCTGTGTCCGCCGTGGTCTGTATTTGCCATATATCTGCCCTGTTACACGGTAAACAGCTGTTCTACGGGCTGTTTATATTTATCGAATTTGTTGCTGTATATTATATCCAACAATTTTGACGCCCTGTTCACTGCCTTGATAACCATTTCTTTATCAAGAATATCCTTTTCAAGCGCTTCCGCTATCTCATCCAGATCGACAACTTTTACCGTACCGTCTTTTTCTATAATAACATCTATCAGCAAGTCATTAAAAGTATATGCATCTTCCGCCGCATCATACTGCGTTTCTATAATGTCGCAGTACCAGTATACAAGCTCGTCGTTATCGTCAAGAAACTTGCTTACCTTAAAACCCTCTTTCAGATAATAGCAGCTTGCACCGTGTGTGAACGGATGGACGGGTGAAAGTACATTCCATTTTGTAACGACCTTCTCATCATCTATTGTAACAATAATATCGTTTTTTAGCAATAGTTTTTCATCGGGAATATATCTTCTTCTGTATAATTTTGTCATATTGTGTTTCCTCGCATTGTCAAAAAACATCAAGCTTCCTGTTCTTCGGGTGTTTCCGGCAAATCGGCAGTATAGCTGCACTCCGCATTTGTGCAGGCGATATGCTTGTTTTTTGTACCTTTTTCCACAAGCACGCCGCCGCACTTGGGACAAAGCTCGCCTGTCGGCTTGTTCCAAAGCATCAGATCGCACTCGGGATTGTTCTCACATCCATAATACTTTCTGCCCTTTTTGGTCTTTTTGATATAGACCCTGCCGCCGCATTTGGGGCAGGCAACTCCCGCATCTTCAAACAGCGGTTTTGTATTTCTGCATTCGGGGAAACCCGGGCAAGCAAGGAATTTGCCGAATCTGCCGTATTTTATTACCATATTTCTGCCGCATTCCTCGCAGACTATATCCGTTTCCTCATCGGCTATCTCGACGTTTTCCACCTTCTTTTCCGCCTCTTCAAGCAAATTTTCAAAAAGCGGATAGAAGTTTCTCAAAACCTCTTTCCATTCAAGGTTGCCGCCTTCGATACTATCCAGCGCCGTTTCCATATCGGCGGTAAAATCCGTATTGATAATAGCCTCAAAATTGTCTTTTATTATCTGATTTACTATCTCGCCAAGTTCCGTTGTATAGAAAAGCTTATTTTCCTTTGTGACATAATTTCTTGCCTGTATGGTCGTTATTGTAGGCGCATAGGTACTGGGACGGCCAACGCCGATCTCCTCCAGTGTTTTTATAAGCATAGCCTCGGTATATCTTGCGGGCGGCTGTGTAAAATGCTGCTGGTCGATAAGTTTATCGAGTTTGAGTACATCGCCCTCTTTTACCTCGGGCATAGACTTGCTTTCGTCCTCTTCCTTTTCCTCGTTTTTCTTGTAAACGTGCAGATAACCTTCAAACACAAGTACCGATCCCGATGTCCTGAACTCATAATCCGTTCCCTCGGGCACCATTTTAACGCTCATTGTTTTATACTGCGCAGGCGCCATCTGACTTGCTATAAAACGCGACCAGATAAGTTTATATAATTTGTATTGCTCCCTTGAAAGGCTGTCCTTTATCTTTTCGGGATCCCTTGCGGCAGATGTGGGTCTTATGGCCTCATGCGCATCCTGTGCGCGGCTGTCCGTCTTGTACTGGCTGCGCTCACGCAGATTTTCTTCACCGAAATTTTCAAGTATATATGCCTTTGCATCTTCGTAAGCCTCATCGGATATACGCACACTGTCTGTACGGATATACGACACAAGACCAACCGTGCCCTCGCCCTCTATATCGATACCTTCGTAAAGATTCTGTGCGATACGCATAGTTTTCTGCGCAGCATATCCCAAAAGTTTTGAAGCCTCCTGCTGGAGGGTACTTGTCGTAAAAGGCGGCACGGGATTTTTAACACGGGAACCCGTTTTTACGTTTGTTACCTTAAAGCCTTTCTTTTCAACGGCTTTCATTACCTTTTCGGTATCTTCTTTTGTGTTAAGTTCCTGCTTTGATTTTGTTGTGCCGTAAAATTTGGCCTTTACGCCCTTGTTTTTGTTTGCCTTTAAATCGGCTTCAAGGCTCCAGTATTCCACGGGCACAAAGTTTTCTATCTCTTCATCTCTGTCGCAGATAAGGCGCAGTGCAATAGACTGCACACGGCCTGCCGACAGACCTTTTTTGACCTTGCGCCAAAGCAGCGGGCTTATTTTATAGCCCACTATCCTGTCAAGGGCACGTCTTGCCTGCTGTGCATCAACAAGGTCCATATCTATCTCTCTTGCTTCTTTTATCGACTTTTTAACAGCCGTTTTTGTTATCTCGTTAAAAGTTATTCTGTAGGCTTTTGACGGGTCTATCTTCAGCGCGAAAAGCAGATGCCAGCTTATAGCCTCGCCCTCGCGGTCGGGGTCAGTTGCAAGATAGACTTTTTCGGCAGCCTTTGCCTCCTTGCGCAGTTTTGCAAGCAGTTCGCCTTTGCCGCGTATGGTTATATATTTGGGCTCAAAATCATTATCTATGTTTATGCCCAATTCACTCTTTGGAAGGTCCCTTACATGACCTACAGAAGCCTCTATTTTATAATTGCTTCCAAGAAATTTTTTAAGTGTTTTTGCCTTTGCAGGCGACTCAACAATGACCAGATATTTGCTCATTATCGTTTTCCCCCTATTTAATACTGATTTCTTACATAGCGCTGCCCGCCTAATTTTTTTATATGGCCGTTTATTTCAAGCAGCATAAGCACACTTTGCAACGTACTCGTTTCAAGGCCCGTTTTGGCCGCGATCTCCTCCACAGACTGCGGCACCATATCTATTATATCATATACTGATTTTTCGTTTGGTTCGGTAGGATTATTCGTATTTTTCGATTTTTCTTTTTTCTTTTTTGTGGAAATATTGTAAAATTTTAAAATATCTTCAGCATCCGTAAGCACCTGCGCACCGTCTTTTATAAGCGCGCTTGTGCCTTTGCTGAACTTGCTTGTGATATTGCCCGGCACCGCAAAAACATCGC
>CAMNCZ010000251.1 GCA_946534775.1 uncultured Eubacteriaceae bacterium | reverse complement strand
GCGCGGCTTGCCGCGACGGAGGGGTTTACGTGCGTACGACAACCTAACATTTACATAAACCTTACAACATTCATATTTTGTTTACTTATTAACAGCCGTCTTTTTCGGGCAAAAAATTTTTAAATGCAAAATTCGCAAAAGATTTGTAATACACAAAAATTATATTGGACTTTACCCTTATTTTATGTTATAATGTAAAAAACTGTTTTTCAGTGATTTTTAACAATATATACACAATAACCGAAAAGGAGCGTAAACCAAAATGGCAAAGCCCATAGTAGCAATAATAGGCCGCCCAAACGTTGGCAAAAGTACGCTGTTTAACCGTCTTGCGGGGGAACGTATCTCCATAGTGGAAGATACCCCGGGCGTAACGCGTGACCGTATTTATGCCGATGCGGAATGGCTTAACTATAATTTCACAATAATCGATACGGGCGGTCTGGAGCCCGAAAGCGACGATATGATACTTAAAAGTATGTATGCGCAGGCAGAGATAGCGATAAACTCCGCCGATGTCATTGTTTTTGTCACCGATGTGAAAACGGGTGTGACAGACAGCGATATGAATGTTGCAAACATTTTAAGAAAGGCAAATAAACCCGTTATCGTTGCGGTAAACAAAGTTGACGACCTGGCCAAATACTCAATGGACGTGTACGAGTTCTACTCGCTGGGTCTCGGCGACCCGATAGGCGTTTCCGCAGGTCAGATGCTCGGCCTGGGCGAACTTCTCGATACCGTTGTTTCGTACTTCCCCAAAGAGGCACGCGACCAAGAGGAAGAAGACGTTATAAAAGTTGCCGTTATCGGCAAGCCAAATGTCGGCAAGTCCTCGCTTATCAACCGTATTTTGGGCGAAGAGCGCGTTATCGTCAGCGATATTGCGGGCACTACACGCGATGCGATAGACTCGGATTATGTGTACGAGGGTCAGAAATATATTTTCATCGATACCGCAGGTATGCGCCGAAAATCCAAAATAAAGGAAAATATAGAAAAGTTTTCCATAATACGCGCCGTTGCGGCAGTTGAACGCGCCGATGTATGTATACTGATGATAAACGCCGAGGAAGGCATCACCGACCAGGACACGAAGATCGCGGGTATCGCGCACGAAGCGGGCAAGGCCGTTATAATAGCCGTAAATAAGTGGGACGCAGTCGAAAAAGACAACCACACTATGAACAAGTTTGTAAAGGATATCGATACGGAGCTTAAATATATGCCCTACGCGCCCAAGATATTTATTTCGGCGCTTACGGGTCAGCGCGTATCAAAACTTTTCAATATGATAAAGGCCGTGAACGAGAACAACGCGCGCCGCGTGGCTACGGGTGTTTTAAACGATGTGCTTATCGAGGCGATGGCGATGAATCAGCCGCCCGCCGACAAAGGCCGCCCGCTGCGTATTTATTATATGACTCAGGTCTCTGTAAGGCCGCCGACATTTGTTTTGTTTGTAAACGATACGGAACTTCTGCATTTTTCGTATAAACGATATATTGAAAATCAGCTGCGCGAGGCATTCGGCTTTGACGGAACGCCCATCCACTTTATAGCGCGCAACAGAAAAGAATAAAGAGAGGAATAAACTTAAAATGTTCAGATTATATTCTTTACTGATAGGCTATCTTTTCGGCTGTTTTCAGTCGTCATACATAATAGGCAGGCTTAAAGGCATCGATATCCGCGAACACGGCAGCGGCAACGCGGGCTTTACCAACACTACCCGTGTTTTGGGCAAGGACCTCGGATATCTTGTGTTTTTTCTCGATACATTTAAAGTGCTTTGGGCGTGCATAGTTGCAAGCCTTATTTTCCGCGGCGACAGCACATTCACCCACGGCTTTGCAGGCAGCCCCGTCGGCGTACTGCCCTGCGCTTATGCGGGCATCGGCGCAATTTTGGGCCATATTTTCCCGTTTTACCTGGGTTTTCGCGGCGGCAAGGGCATCGCAAGCTCGCTTGCACTTATGCTGTGCATCGACTGGAAAGTTGCGCTTATCACTTATATCGTGGGCATCGCGATAGTCGCTTCTACCCGTATAATTTCGCTTACATCGCTTGTAATGCTTGTTGTTTACCCGATAACGCTGATAATTTTCGGGTTTAACAAGGAGGTAGTTGCGCTGATACTTGCTTTCACCGTGCTTACTTACATAAAGCATATACCCAATATAAAAAGGCTTTTAAACGGCACCGAAAGCAAATTCGGCTACGACAAAAAAGCAAAAGAAACAATTATTCAAAAAGAAACAAGTTCCGAAAAATAAACAAATTCCGAAAAATAAATAAATTCAATAAATAATTAATTTTAAATATTTTTTTAGTGAGGTGTTTTTTATGAAAACCGTTGCAGTTATCGGTTCGGGCAGTTGGGGTACGGCGCTTGCCATTCAGCTGCACACCGCAGGAAACAGGGTAATACTTTGGTCCTTTAAGGAAAGCGAGGCGCAGGCGATACTTGCCGACCGCGAAAACAAGGAATTTCTGCCGGGTATCACTATCCCGTCGGATATCGTTGTCACCTGCAAAGACGAAGATGTTGCCTGGGCAGATATTCTGGTATTTGCCACACCTTCAAAATTTACAAGAAGTATGGTCACAAGGTTCAAGCCATATATAAAAGACTCTCAGATAGTTGTAAATGTAGCCAAAGGCCTTGAAGAAGATACACTTATGCGCCTTTCCGAAGTAATAGAACAGGAGGCACCACAAGCGAAAGTTGCCGTTTTGTGCGGCCCCAGCCACGCGGAGGAAGTAGGCCGCGGTATGGCTACGGCCGTTGTTGCGGCATCAAAAGACCCCGATACCGCAAAAGAGGTGCAAAACACCTTTATGTCACCTATGTTCAGGGTGTATACAAGCAGTGATGTGATAGGTGTTGAACTCGGCTCCGCGCTTAAAAACCTTATCGCACTTGCGGCGGGCGCGGCAGACGGCTGCGGTTTCGGCGACAACACAAAGGCTGCACTTATGACACGCGGCATTGCCGAAATAGCAAGGCTCGGCACAGCTATGGGCGCAAACGAAAAGACTTTCGCGGGCCTTACGGGCATTGGCGACCTTATAGTTACCTGTACCAGCGTTCACAGCCGCAACCGTCACGCGGGCATTCTTTTGGGCCAAGGCAAGTCACTTGACGAGGCTCTTGAAGAGGTACATATGGTAGTTGAGGGTGTTGTAAACGCAAGGGCGGCGTATAAGCTTGCACAAAAATACAATGTCGAAATGCCCATAACATCGGTAATAAATGATGTTTTATACAACGGACTTGACGTAAAAGAGGCCGTTTACCGCCTTATGACA
>CAMNCZ010000250.1 GCA_946534775.1 uncultured Eubacteriaceae bacterium | reverse complement strand
GTGCTGATATTCGCAGGCATTTTATTGATGACGGCGGGATACGAATTTTAAAAAACGATCAGCCCAGCGCTTTTTTTGCGATGTCAACCGTTTCTTTTGCATCTTTTGCGTAGTAATCGGCGCCTATCTCCTTTGCGTAGTCGGGGGTCAAAACGGCGCCGCCTACAACAACTTCGCAGTCAAGCTGTTTTTGTCGTATAAGTTCTATGGTCTCGGCCATTGAAACAAGAGTAGTGGTCATAAGGGCACTCAGTCCAACCAGCTTTGCATCGTGCTCTATTACGGCCTCTACAACGGTTTCGTAAGGCACATCTTTGCCGAGATCGACCACGGTATAACCGTAATTTTCCAAAAGGACTTTTACGATATTTTTGCCGATATCGTGAATATCGCCTTTGACGGTGGCTAAAATCACCTTTCCCTTGCTTACGGGGGCATTGTTGGACTCTATCATTTTGCGCTTTATCACCTCAAAGGCCTCCTGCGCAACACCTGCGGAGAGAATAAGCTGCGGCAGGAATATCTTTCCTTTTTCAAAAAGCGCGCCTATACTGTCAAGTGCGGGCACGATAATGCCGTTTACAACTTCCATTGAATCCTGCGTTTCAAGCAGTTTTTCGGTTATTCTGCGCGCGTCTTCCTTCAAACCCTTGTGTATGGCGTAATCAAGGGTCATTTCGCTGCTTTGCGCCGCCGCTTTGGGCGCCTCTTCCATTTCGCTGTAAGCCTCGATAAAATCGACCGAGTTTTTGTCATAACCCTTTAACAGGCGGAAAGCGCGCACTGCGCCCGTCATTTCCTTTATATTGGGGTTGATTATGCCAAGGTCAAGTCCGTAACTCATAGCCATTGTTAAAAATGTGCTGTTTACAAGCCCGCGCTGCGGCAGACCGAAGGAGATATTCGACACGCCCAGTACGGTTTTAAGCCCCAGTTCATCTTTTACCATTTTAATGGCTTTAAGCGTTTCCATAACGGCTTCCTGCTGCGCCGAGGCGGTAAGGCAAAGGCAGTCGATGTAAATATCTTCTTTTGGTATGCCTATCGCAAGTGCGCGTTCCATAATTTTTTTGGCTATTTCAAAGCGCTGCTCGGCTTTTGGCGGTATGCCGCCCTCGTCAAGCGCAAGCCCGAGTACTGCCGCACCGTATTTTTTAACTATGGGAAGAATGTTGTTCAAGGACTCCTCTTCGCCGTTTACGCTGTTTACAAGCGCCTTGCCGTTGTATACACGCAGTCCCGCCTCCAGCACCTCGGGTATGGTGGAGTCTATCTGAAGCGGCAGGTCTGTCCCGCCCGGAACGGCCTTTACGGCGCGTTTCATCATCTCTTTTTCGTCTATGCCGGGCAGGCCGACATTTACGTCAAGCAGGTCTGCACCCGCCTGCGCCTGCGATATGGCAAGGTTTAAAATATAATTTATATCGTTGTTTTTCAGTGCTTCTTTTAAAAGCTTTTTGCCCGTGGGGTTGATGCGCTCGCCTATTATGCGCGGTCTGTCCACCAAAACCGTGTTGCTGTAAGAACAAAGCGCACTCGGCAATTCCTTTTGGGGCGCAGTCGGCTCCGTCTGTTCAAGCTTTGCGATAGTCGCGCGGATATAGTCGGGGTCGGTACCGCAGCAGCCGCCCACTATTTTAAGGCCGAATTTTGCCATTTGCGCAACATAATCGGCAAATTGGTCTTTGGTGATGTTGTATGCGCCCGTGGCAGGGTCGGGCAGGCCTGCGTTTGGCTTGACCGCCATATTTATTTTGCACCATCTGTGCAGTTCCTCAACAACGGGCAAAAGCTCTTTCGGGCCGAGTGAACAGTTTATGCCTATCGCATCAACGCCAAGGCCCTGTAACGTAAGCGCCATTGCCGAAACGCTGCAGCCCGTGAAAGTACGTTGGTTTTCCTCAAAAGTCATTGTGACGATTATCGGAAGATCGCAGTTTTCCTTTGCCGCAAGCACGGCAGCCTTCACCTCATACAGGTCGGTCATTGTTTCAAAAACGATCAAATCGGCATCTTTGCCCGCAATTATCTGCTCTTTGAAAATATCGTAAGCCTGCTCGAAAGTCAGACTGCCCGTGGGCTCAAGCAGCTGACCTATCGGGCCTATATCAAGCGCAACAAGCGCATCGGTGCCCTGACAGGCTTTTTTTGCATTTTTTATGCCCGTACCGATAACTTCGTCCACCGAATGGCCGCAGCCCTTTAATTTATAGCCGTTTGCGCCGAAAGTGTTGGCATAGATGATATTACTTCCCGCGTTTATATACTGTTTGTGTATGTTGATAACCACCTCGGGGTCGGTCAGGTTTAAAAGTTCGGGAATATCGCCCGTTTTAAGGCCTGCTTTTTGCAGCATAGTGCCCATAGCACCGTCAAGATATACAAATTTATTTTTCAGTAACTCGTAAAAAGTCATATAACTCTCCTTTCTAAAAATCCGACACCAAAGGCGGCGTATTTTTATTGCCCAATTTCTATTTTTTTATTGTCCGCAGTGTGTTCCGTTTTTGCGGAAATTACAGGTGCCGCGCATATTGCAGGCGGCACAGCCGCGCCGCTTTTTCTCTATCGGCTTGTCGGAAATGCCTATAAAGGCGGTCACGCTTTTTCGCGGCAGCATTATAAGGCTGTCGTTTATGGTCAGGCCGATAAGTTTTTCCGCATTTAAAATGCGCAAAAGCAGCGGTTGTATATCAAGCGGAAGATCGCCGTAGCCCGCAGAAAAACGCCAGGTATAAAAGTTTTCTTTCGGCAGTGCGGAAAAAATCTCGGCTTCCGCCATATCGCATACCTGTTCCACGGCCGCCGTGCAAAGGCTGTCGGCGATAAGCGCCTTCGCCATATCCGTTATTTCGGCCGTTTGTATATATCTGTCGGCAAAGCCCGAAAGAGTCGCCGCCATCGCTATTACGCGGTGACAGCCGTCAAAATGCGCCTTTGCGGAATTACCCGTAAGTACAAGGTTTGTTCCCGCAAGCAAAAGCCCGTTTTCCGATTGCTCAAGTGGGAAAATCCTATATGTATACAAGGGCTTGATTATTTTTAATATCTCGTCTGCGTATTTTTCGACCTTTTGCAGCATAATTTTGTCATCAAGGTTTGCTGCACCCATATAACGCAGTGCTTCGCGGGTGTTTATGGTATCTAATTTTATCAATTTATGTTGACCTTCTTTAATATTTTGCAAATATTTATACATTTATAGCATAACATATTTTTCTTTGTAGGTAAAGAATATCTTTACAGGTTTTAAAATTATGATATAATTATAGTAAACGACATTTAAAAATGTCCTTTACTATAACCCTGCGGGGC
>CAMNCZ010000249.1 GCA_946534775.1 uncultured Eubacteriaceae bacterium | reverse complement strand
CTGCTCGGACTATCATATTTTCTATAAAATGAATATGAAGCGCAGCGAGATAATCGAATACTACATGAAGACCATAAGACAGTGTATAGAATACGGCATCAGACCGCGCTGTCATTTCGAGGATATTACAAGAGCCGATTTTTACGGCTTTGTAGTGCCTTTTGCAAGCGAACTTATGAAGCTGTACGAGGAAACGGGTATGCCTATCAAACTCCGCGCCTGCGATACAATGGGCTATGGTGTTACCTTCCCGGGTACGGTGCTTCCGCGAAGCGTGCAGGGTATAATCTACGGTCTGCATCACCATGCGGGTGTACCGAGCGAGCTGCTTGAATGGCACGGCCATAACGATTTTTACAGATCGGTCGTAAATGCCTCGAATGCGTGGCTGTACGGATGCAGCAGCGTAAATACATCACTTTTCGGCATTGGCGAAAGAACGGGCAATACGCCGCTTGAGGCTATGGTAATGGAATATGCGCAGCTGCGCGGTACTCTTGACGGTATGGATACTACCATAATTACCGAACTTGCGGAGTATTTTGAAAAGGAGATAGGCTATGAGATACCGCCTATGACACCTTTTGTCGGTTCAAACTTTAATGTTACGCGTGCGGGTATACACGCAGACGGCATACTGAAAAACGAGGAGATATACAATATCTTCAATACCGAACTTTTGCTTAACCGTCCCGTAAGGATAGCAGTCAGCAAAACATCGGGTCTTGCAGGTGTTGCGCATTGGGTAAATACCTTCTACAAATTAAAGGGAAAAGCCGCTTACGACAAGAAACATCCTATTATAGTACAGATAAAAGAATGGGTGGACAAGCAGTACGAAGACGGCCGTGTTACCGTAATAAGCGACAAGGAACTTGCAAGAGTCAGCGGTATTATTATGGAACGCTATGAAAGCGATATGACAAAGACAGGCAGACACGATGATGAAGATTATCAGTGATATTTAATATGAAAGGATGAAAAAAATGAATAAAATAGAAGCTGCAAAGGAAAAATTCGGCAAACTTATAGAGGAGCAGCTTGCCAGGGTGGAAAAGATGAAACAGGATAAGGAATTTATCGATTTTTCCAAACTTCCCGTTATTAAGATCGGTATCTGCGGAGGTGACGGCATAGGCCCCGCAATTACGGCGCAGGCGCAGAGAATACTTGAATTTTTGCTTGCAGACGAAGTTAAAAGCGGCAAGGTTGAATTTAAGGTAATAGACGGCCTTACAATTGAAAACAGGATCGCGGCAGGCAAGGCTATCCCCGATGATGTACTTGCGCAGTTAAAGGAATGCCCCGTTATATTGAAGGGACCTACTACCACACCCAGAGCAGGCGACAAGGTAAATATCGAGTCTGCAAACGTTGCTATGCGTAAGGAACTCGATCTTTTTGCAAATGTTCGCCCCGTAAGGATACCCGAGGAGGGGATCGACTGGACATTCTACCGCGAAAATACAGAGGGTTCATACACCCTCGGTTCAAAGGGCTTTGAGATAGACGAGGACCTTGCATTTGACTTTACCGTTGCAACAACAGACGGTACGGAAAGAATTATCCGTGCAGCTTTTGATTATGCAAAGAAAAACAACAAGGGCAAAGTTACCTGCGTTACAAAGGCAAATATCATTAAAACAACAGACGGTAAGTTCCTTAACACATTCAAAGAAATTGCAAAGGAATATCCCGATATCGAAACAGATGACTGGTATATCGATATTATGACCGCAAAACTTATAGACGAGAAGAGAAGACGCGATTTTAAAGTTGTTGTGCTTCCCAACCTTTACGGCGATATCATTACAGACGAGGCTGCCGAATTCCAGGGCGGTGTAGGTACTGCGGGCAGTATCAATATGGGTAAAAAATACGCTATGTTCGAGGCTATCCACGGTTCAGCACCCCGTATGGTGGAGGAAGGCCGCGATAAATACGCTGACCCCTGCTCGATAATCCGCGCAGCAAGTATGCTTCTTGCGCATATCGGCTATGCAGATAAGGCTGCAAAGCTTGACGAAGCACTTGATATCTGTACACAAAAAGAAAAGAAAATACAGATAACAGGTCACGACGACGGCTGCACCAGCGCAGAACTTGCCGATTATATTATGGAAACTATACAGAAATTATAATTTTTATTTTTGAGAGAGGCACGGTTTGTGTCTCTCTTTTTATGTATAAAAATTGAAAAAATTAAAAAAATATAAAAAAAGTACTTGATTTTTTTGTTGATTTATGGTATATTTCCACCTATGGGAAACAAATGTTTTTTATAGGAGAACAAAAATGCGGAATGATTATGACTATTATATAGTGGATAAAAAGGTTCTGCCCGAGGTTTTTACAAAGGTGATGGAGGTAAAGCAGCTAATGCTTGCCGATGAGGAAATGACTGTGGCAGAGGCGGTCGGGACTGTCGGTATAAGCCGAAGTGCCTTTTATAAATACAAGGATCACGTTTCCTGTTTAAGTGAGAGCAAGCGCGGCAGGATAATGATATTTGCCCTTAATTTAGAGGACAGGGCGGGGCTGTTGTCTACCGTGCTTAATATTATTGCCCGTCACGGGGTGAATATACTTACAATAAATCAGACCATACCCGTCAATTCGGTGGCGAACGTAACGATAAGTGTCGATACGGGCGCCGGTTTTGATGTTACGGAGCTGATAGACAATTTAAAGGCATCGGAAGGTGTCATTACACTAAAGGTTATTGCAAGGGAGTGAAATTTATATGGCAAAAATTGCTGTATTGGGTTACGGTACCGTCGGTTCGGGCGTTGTTGAGGTTATCAAAAAAAATAATGCCATTGTAAGCAAAAAGGCGGAAGAACCCGTTGAGGTAAAATATGTACTTGATTTGAGAGATTTCCCGGGAGATCCCGTTCAGGAGATAGTTACACACGATTTTAACGATATTTTAAATGATGATGAAGTATCGGTCGTTGTTGAGGTAATGGGCGGTACAAAGCCTGCGTATGACTTTGTTAAATCCTCGCTTGAAAAGGGCAAGAGCGTTTGTACGTCAAATAAGGCGCTTGTGGCTGCACACGGTTCGGAACTTTTAAGAATAGCGAAAGAAAATAACGTAAACTTTTTGTTTGAGGCAAGTGTTGGCGGCGGTATTCCTATTATCCGTCCGTTAAATAAAAGTATCACATCCGATAATATAGAAGAAATAACGGGTATTCTCAACGGTACAACAAACTATATGCTTACCAAAATGGTAAATGAGGGCCTTGAGTATGACGATGTTTTAAAGGATGCACAGGCAAGCGGTTATGCGGAACGTGACCCTTCGGCCGATGTTGAGGGTTGGGATAC
>CAMNCZ010000248.1 GCA_946534775.1 uncultured Eubacteriaceae bacterium | reverse complement strand
GGTTATAATTTACTCAGTTTATCTTTGTATGCCCTGTACTCCGACAGCAGTTTATCGGTATTGGCGCGTATAAAATACATATCTTCGGTCTTGCCTGCACTTTCAAGTGCTTTTGCAAGGCTATAAAGTTCGCCTGCGCCTATAAACATAGCCGAGTTTTTCAAAATACGCATTTTCATTGTGTATTTCTTGAATTCTTTGTTGTAATATGCCTGCTCTATAGCGTTTGACATTTCGTCTATAGTATCGTGGAACAGCTTTAACGAGTCGATAAACTGCAATACGCCGCCCGAGTTTTTAATGCCTGTTTTAACGTTGATACCCTCGACATCGTTTATCCACGCCATATCATCGGGTATGCTTTTGACATCCTGCATTGCGGGGTCATCTTTGCGTACCAGCATTATCTCCTTGGGGATGTGCTGCATTATCGTTGTTTCGAGTTCCCTGCTGTTTATGGGCTTGTGTATCATACCGCGAAAACCCTTTGACAGGTAGAAATCCTTTCCGAAGCTCAGATCTTCGCACATAGCGTAAACGGGCAGGTCGGGATATCTTTTTTTTATGGCCGCCATTGTTTCCACGCCGTCCATACCGGGCATTATGTGGTCAAGCAGTACCATATTGAAGCTGCCGAATTTTATCTTTTCCAGACATTCCTCGCCGCTTGAAGCGAGGGTAACAAATATTTTTGTCGCCTTTAAAAGTTCTTTTATTACCGACAGATTCATCGGGTTGTCGTCAACTACCAGTATATCGGCATCGGGGGCGATAAACTGCGGTATATACGGGCCGCGGTCCACAGCCTCGTAGTTTTCGTCGAATGTGCCTATCGGCGTTTCGTCGGAAATTTTTTGCTCGAGTGTGAATATAAACTCCGAACCTTCGCCGTAAACACTTTTGCACGAAAGGTCGCCGCCCATCAGTTCCGCAAACTTTTTGGATATATCAAGCCCGAGACCCGAGTTGTTTGTGCCGCTTTTTGTTTCGGTATCGAGTTTTTCGTATACGTTGAAAAGCCCTTCCACATCATCCGCCTTTATGCCTATACCCGTATCTTTTACGGAAATATGCAGTTTGCAGGCCTTATCCGTTTTCGAGACCACAGCCACCTTAAAGGTTATTTCGCCTATATCGGTGTATTTTACCGCATTTGAAAGCAGGTTCATAATTATCTGCTTTATCTTGCCGTCGTCGCCGTAAAAGCTTGTCGGCAGCGTTTTGTCGATATCGATATTGAACATCAGATTTTTTTCGGCGGTGCGGGCGTGTATTATGCCGATAACGGAATGTAAAAATTCGCGTGTGTCGTATTCCTGCTCCGCAAGGGCCATATCGCCCGATTCTATACGCGCCATATCAAGCAGTTCGTCCACAAATTCCAGCAGCATTTCCGATGCACCCTTTATATCCATAGCATAGTTCACTACCGACATAAAATAGTCTTTCGGCACATTTGTGTGGTCCTCCCTCAATATCATCTCGTTCATACCGATAATGGTATTTATGGGGGTGCGGATATCGTTTGACATATTTGCCAAAAACCTGAACCGTGCGTTGTTAGCGCGCTCCGCCTTGGCCCTGAACTGCGTTATCTCCTTGTACTGCCTGCGTATGACCGTTCCGGTAAGCACGCGCCATACAAATATGCCCGTAAGCAGCGCAAGCAGTGCTACAAGTATAAGTTTTACCACAAGCAGTTCAAAAATCATAGGTTTTTTTACTATATTAAATACTTCGTCCTGCAAAACGGCGCCCGTTGTGTTGTCCAGTATCTGTATGTGCAAAGGATAGCTGCCGTATTTAAGGTTTGTATATTCAAGTGCCGTTATATCCGACCTTTTTGCGGTGATACCTTCGTCGGTGCTGCCCTCAAGGTACATTCGCATCATCGGGTTTGAAAGTGTGTAGTCAAACACCGCGGGGATTATACGGATACGCTCATTGCCCGCAGGTATGGTGTAAACGCCGTTTTCGTCGGGCAGGATATTTTCGTCGGCGAAATATACCGACCTCAGCCCGAGTTTCAGGTCTTCGGCTTTTTCGTAAAAATCGTTGATATTTACGCGGTTTATGCCTTTTCTGCCGGGTATATAGACATTTCCGTTTTCGTCCTTTGCGCTGTATGCGTAGGAGGTGGGGGCGCTTGCAAGGCCGTTTTCCGCAGTATACAGGCGGTATTCCGCAACGTTGTCCGCAAGCATATCCTCAACTTTGGCGGTGTAAATGCCGTAAGAGGAAATTACCCAGACATTTCCGTTTTCGTCAAAAATGGTGTCGTAGTTGTCGCTGAAAGGGAAGGTGGAGATGTTTTTTATCTGCCCGTCTTTCATATATTCAATGGAGTTTGACGTGATTATCCAGTAAAGATCCCTTTCGCGGTCCTTGATGATCCTTACTATAACATCGCTTGTAAGGCCCGAATCGCGGCCTATCTTGTCTATCCCGTCGTCGGTGATAACATAAATGCCGTCCCCGTCTGTACCGGCCCATATTTCGCCCTCTTCGCCCTCTTCAACGGTGATGAATACGGTCGTTTTTATATCGTCGTCGGCGCTGACGGTCTTTATTATCTCCCTGTCGCGTATCACCGCAAGGCCGCCGTTCGTGCCCGCTATGATATCGCCGTTTGACATTACCCTTGCGCAGCGTATCTCGTTGCTGGGCATACCGTTGTCGGTGTTGTAGGAGATTATTTCGCCGTCTTTCGTGCGGCAGATAAGGCCGAGGTTGTTTGTAAATGTGGAAAGCCATAAATCGCCGTTGGGTGCGGCCGTTATGCACCTTATCCTGGTGTCTCCGATGTACTCCGTAAGCTCGTTTGTAACGGGGTGCATATCTTGGTCGAGTATGCACAATCCGTTGTCGGTGCCGATATAAAGCGCATCTTCATACAGACAGGTCGCATTATAGGCGGTGTACTCTATACCCGCCAGAGACGATATATCGGTAAAATTGTTTGCGACTATCTTTATAACACCCTGCGTTGAGGAGGCTATCCAGATATTGCCCTGATAATCCTGCGTAAGCATTTCTATTGAGTTGTTAAGCGACAGATTTTCGGGCAGATCCACTATCTGCAATTCACCGTTTTCGTCAAGATATCCGATATGGCTTCGCGATGCTGCCCATACTTTTCCGCAGGCATATTCCAGCCACTGTATTTTATCCAGCGGGCCGTTCGGTATTTTTTTCAGATGCGCCGCATCGTCACCGAAACTGCCGTAGTACAGCTCGCCCGATGATGTGCCGAAATACATTTTATCGTCATTGTCGGGGTCGATAAGCAGTGTATTGACCTTTTCTATGCCAAGCTCCGTATTTTCGTAATACTCCGAT
>CAMNCZ010000247.1 GCA_946534775.1 uncultured Eubacteriaceae bacterium | reverse complement strand
GACTGTAGTTTTACCGATGCAAAAAGCATACTGCGCTTTCAGTTAAAAAATATGCTGCGTGTGCCTTCGCCGTTTATTGTGAGAGATCTGGATAGGATATACAAAAAGAAAACGGGCTTGTCACTCGGCGGGGCGGATATCGGAAAATATGTATCGCATATATCCGTGCCGACGCTTTTTATACACGGCGGTGCGGACAGGATAGTTCCCACGGAAATGGTGCATAAGCTTTACAAAGCTGCCGTCTGCGAAAAAGACCTGCTGATAGTGGAGGGAGCGGGCCACGGCGTAAGCGCCTATATGGATATCCCGCTGTACTGGGGAAAGGTGCTGGATTTTGCAAAAAAGTATATAAAATAAAAAAAACGAGCCGATTTAAAACCGACTCGTTTTATTTTTTAAGCCAAGAAGTCTTTTAAAGCTTCCTTAACTGCATCATACTCGCTTTCATCGTGAATATCAAGCCTTAATACATTGCTTACATCAAGACTGAAGATACCCATAATTGACTTTGCGTCAACAACGTATCTGTCCGATACTAAGTCAAAATTGCCGTCGAATGTATTAATAATATTTACAAATGATTTTACCTTGTCGATCGAGTTGATAGTAATGTTTAAAGATTTCATATTTAAACCTCCTTAATTGATTAATACCTTCTTTTTGTTTACATATACATATTAACCTTTATTTGGCGATTTGTCAAATAAATTAATTAAAAATTGTGTTGTGCATTTTTATTATATTTTGCCCGATTTTTATGAAAATAATAGTACAACAGGCACTTATATGTTTGATTATATGTACCGAAAAACGGACTGTAACTTTTTGAGAATTTGTTTTCGGTAGTTTTTAATAAAAAAATAAAATAATTTTGTGCATATCTCATAAAGTTTTTAAGTACTCAATTTCCTTGTCGGTAAGATATCTGTATTTGCCTTTTTCAAGGCTGCCAAGGCTTAAACTGCCTGTGGCTACTCTTTTAAGCCGCCTTACGCGGTGGCCTATCGCCTCGCACATCTTTCTTACCTGTCGGTTTTTACCCTCGTGTATCACTATTTTCAGGGTGGTAAGGGTGCCTTTTTTCAATATTTTTATCTTTGCGGGCGCTGTTTTGTAGTCCTCTATTTCAAGCCCTTCGCGAAAATGCTTCATCTCGTCTTCGGTCGGCGTGCCCTCCACCTGCGCAATGTAAGTTTTTTCAACATTGTGCTTTGGGTGAGTGAGTTTATATGTAAGCTCGCCGTCATTTGTCAGCAGCAGCAGCCCCGAGGTGTCGTAATCCAGCCTGCCCACGGGATAAACACGATAACCGCAGTCCACAAGGTCAAGCACTGCGGGTCTGCCGAACTGCTCCTTTGCGGTGGTGACATAGCCGTCGGGTTTATGCAGCATTATATAAATAAGTTTTTCGGCGGGGCGGACTTCTTTGCCGTCAACGCAGACCGTATCGCCGTCCTCGACTTTTGTGCCAAGCTCGGTTATCGTTTTGCCGTTTACACTCACCCTGCCTTCGGTGATCATCTCCTCGGCCTTTCTGCGCGATGCCACTTGTGCATCGGCAAGATATTTTTGCAGCCTTACACTCATATTCAAGCCTCCGTTTCTATCGGCAAAAAGCGAATAATGCCGCCTTTTTCCCTGTAGCCGCTGTCCCAGATGTCAAAAAGCGAAAATGTGTAGTATGTGCCGTAGCTTATCACTTTTACCATACATACATCGTCAAATTCCGTATAGCCCGCTATCCAGAACCAATGCCATACAAAATCCGACAGTTCGCGGTTTTTGTGCCTTAAAACCAGCATCGGCACGGGCATTTTGCTGTCGATAAGCCGCTTTACCTCGGATAAAAATTCGCTGTAAGGACAGTCGGAATATAAAAAACTCATTTTTATCCTTGTCTCGTTTACGCTTTTCAGATAGTCGTTAAAGCCGTCAACAAATATCTCAAGCTTGTTTATGCCCGTAAAACGCGGGCTTAAAAACGGTTTCATAGTCATTGCAAAACGCTCGTATTCGTCCTTTGTGATATTGTCGGTATCGCCCGGGTACAGGCTTGAAATGCCGAAATATTTTTTGAAATATATACAGCAGTCGCACGCCACAACGGCGCCGCAGCCGCCTTTATTCATCCACATATCCTTAAAAAGTTCCTGGTTGAAACCGTACATATTGTCAACTTTAAAAAGCTGCAATTCGTTTTTCATAAACTAAACCTCATTTTAATATCTCATTGGGCCGCAGGCGGTAAAAAGTTCCGTCACAGCCGCATCGAACTCTGCGGGTGTCTTTGCTTTTTTTATGCGCTTTACGGTCTTTGGACAGTCATCAAAATTTTTTGCCATATACAGCACCAACTCCTTCATTTTATGCAAAAGGTTGGCACTGCCGTACAAAATTTCGCTGTAATCGTTGAATACATCTTTGTAAAATGCCATAATTTTTGAATTTTCGGGCATTTCGCCGCCCTTTATTATAAGCGGCAGCGCGGGATTTGATATAACGCCCCTGCCTGCCATAACACACTCGGTCTCGGGAAATTCGGCGGCAAAGTCAAGCATATCACCGTATTTGAAAATATCGCCGTTGTAGCATAATTTGTGCTTTGTGTTTTCAACGGCATAGCGGTACATTGCGCGGTTTGGCACATTACCGTATTTGTCCTTGCCCGTGCGGGGGTGTATGATAAGTTCATAAACGGGATATTTGTTGTAAATTTCAAGTATTTTGTAAAATTCTTCGGGGTCCGTCTTGCCGATGCGGGTCTTTAAAGAAATTTTAAAGCGGCTTTTGAATATATCGTCAAGAAAACGGTCCAAGTCGTCTGTACGCGCCAAAAATGCGGCACCTCGGCCTTTGGACATCACCGTACCCGACGGACAGCCCAGGTTTAAATTAAATTCTTCATAGCCGAAATCCGCGTTGAGCCTTTTGCACATAACAAGAAAGCCCTCTGCCGAGTCCGTAAGTATCTGCGGCACAAGCCTTTGCCCGATGTTATTTGCGGGCAGCACATCGCGATAGGCCTTTGTGCCCAGCGCACCTTCCGCCGCGGGCGATATGAACGGTGTAAAAAATTTATCTATCCCGCCAAAATGCTTATGCAGATTTGTGCGGTAAATGTTGCCTGTAATGCCTTCAAGCGGCGCAAGATATATCTTCATATTTTTGTTTCCGTAATTTTATAGTTTTATTTTGAATAATTTTTTTTGTTATCTTCCGAACGGCTTTTAAACAAAGTGTGTCACAAAATGTATTATAACATATATATTTTTTTTGCACAATAAAATTTTTAGGGAAACACTGATTTAAGGTCGAAAAAATAAAATTTACAAAAATTATG
>CAMNCZ010000246.1 GCA_946534775.1 uncultured Eubacteriaceae bacterium | reverse complement strand
TTTTCAAAAAACAATTGCTTATTAGGCTGAAATTTGGTATTATAATTATATATGTCTGTTTATAAATACATACACATATACATATAATCAAAAAAATTAACATACAAAAGTGAGGTAATGTTACAATGGCAGCAAAAAAGGAGCTTCTTTACGAAGGCAAGGCAAAAAAAGTTTATGCAACCGACGACCCGAATCTTTGCATTTTTGAGTACAAGGATGATGCAACTGCTTTTAACGGCATTAAAAAAGGTTCGTTTGAGGGCAAGGGCGAAATAAACAACCAGATGGCTAACTTTATTTTCCGCCTGCTTGAACAAAAGGGCATTAAAAGTCACCTTGTTGAGGAGCTTTCAAAGCGCGAGACCCTCGTTAAAAAGGTGGATATAATCCCGCTTGAGGTAATTGTCAGAAATATCGCCGCAGGCAGCTTTTCAAAGCGTTACGGCGTTGAAGAGGGCGTTGTTTTCAAGGAACCCACGCTGGAATTCAGCTACAAAAACGATGAACTCGGCGACCCGCTTATCAACAGCTATCACGCGCTTGCGCTTGGCATTGCCACACGCGATGATATCAAAAAGATCTCCGATATCGCCTTTGGCGTAAACGAGGCTTTAAAAGAAATTTTCAAAAATATCGGCATAAAGCTGGTCGATTTTAAAATTGAAGTGGGCCGTACATCGGACGGCGAAATAGTGCTTGCCGACGAGATAAGCCCCGATACCTGCCGCCTTTGGGATGCAGAGACCAATAAAAAACTGGATAAGGACCAATTCCGCCGCGACCTGGGCGAATTTGCCGAGGTTTATCACGAAGTCTGGGCAAGACTTAACGATTTTTATAAGAAATAACGAAGATAATCGCACGATTTACATTATATATACAGTCGGTTGATGCAATTTTGGAAAGGTTGTGTTTGATTTTACCGTTAATGTTCAGCCCGAGACCAAAGTGGTGCCGATAACCGAAACGATAGTTATTCAAGAGGCGGATAATAACAAACCGAAAAATTAAACCATTCAAACAATTCAAAGAAAGGAAATCCTTATGAAAAACACTTACGAAACTCCACTTAACTCACGTTATGCAAGTGCGGAGATGAAAGAGGTATTTTCACCCGACAGAAAATTCAAGACCTGGAGAAAGTTATGGATAACACTTGCCGAGATAGAGAAGGAGCTTGGGCTTGAAATAACAGACGAACAGATAGAGGAATTAAAGGCGCACGCAGATGACATCAATTACGAAGATGCCGCAAAGCGTGAAAAAGAGGTTCGCCACGATGTTATGGCGCACGTTTATGCATACGGTTTGCAATGCCCAAAGGCTAAGGGTATTATCCACCTTGGCGCTACAAGCTGCTATGTAGGCGACAACACGGATGTTATCCTTATGATAGATGCGATGAAAATTATTCGCAAAAAGGTGCTTTCCGTTATCGACAAACTGTCTAAATTCGCTATGGACTACAAGGATATGCCCACACTCGGTTTTACGCATTTTCAGGCTGCGCAGACCACTACGGTCGGCAAGCGCGCTTGTCTTTGGATACAGGACCTTATGATGGACCTTGAACAGATAGATTTTGTGCTTGAAAAGACAAAACTGCTGGGTTCAAAGGGCACAACGGGCACACAGGGCAGCTTTATGGAACTGTTTGAGGGCGACAGCGAAAAGGTGCGCCGCCTTGATGAGATGATAGCCGAAAAACTGGGCTACAGCGGCGTTTTTGCGGTAAGCGGCCAGACGTATACAAGAAAGCTTGACAGCATTTATGCAAATGTTTTAAGCGGTATTGCGCAAAGCTGTACAAAATTTGCCAACGATATGCGCCTTTTGCAGCACTTAAAAGAGATGGAAGAGCCTTTTGAGAAAAATCAGATAGGTTCATCCGCTATGGCATATAAGAGAAACCCGATGAGAAGCGAAAGAATCACGGGCCTTGCAAGATATATTATGGTAGATGCACTTAACCCTGCGTTTACAACGGCGGGTCAGTGGTTTGAAAGAACGCTTGACGACAGTGCAAACAAGCGTATATCCATTCCCGAGGCTTTTCTTGCCTGCGATGCTATTTTGGGCATTTACAACAATGTCGCAGAGGGTATTGTGGTTTATCCCAAGGTAATTGAAAAGCATCTTATGGCGGAACTTCCGTTTATGGCTACCGAGATAATCATAATGGACGGTGTTAAAAACGGCGGCGACAGACAGGAACTGCACGAGGCTATCCGCGTTCACTCGATGGATGCCGCAAAGAATGTAAAGGAAAAGGGCGGCGACAACGACCTTATCGAACGTATCGCAAAAGACCCTATTTTCGGTATGTCGCTTGAATACCTTAATTCCATTCTCGATCCCAAAAACTTTGTGGGCCGTGCGCCGCAGCAGGTAGAGGAATATATAACGGGCATCGTAAGACCTGTTATAGAGGCAAATAAAGACGATTTGATCGCTCATACAGAGTTAAATGTATAATCTATTTAAAAAGGAGTTGTAGTAATTATGGTAAAAGCAATTGTAGGCGCTAACTGGGGCGACGAGGGCAAGGGCAAAATAACCGATATGTGTGCGGAAAATGCGGATATAGTTGTTCGCTTTCAGGGCGGTGCAAACGCAGGCCACACAATTATAAACGAGTACGGCCGTTTTGCGCTTCACCTTTTGCCAAGCGGTATTTTTCATAAAAATATTATCAATGTTATAGGCAACGGTGTTGCATTTGATGTAAACGCGCTTAAAAGCGAAATGGCTGAGGTAAACGCCGCAGGTGTTGAATTTAAGCTGGCTATAAGCGACAGGGCGCAGTTATTGCTTCAGCACCATATTCTGCTTGATACTTACGAAGAAGAACGTCTTGCGGACAAAAAATTCGGTTCCACAAAAAGCGGTATCGCGCCTTTCTATTCGGATAAGTACGCGAAAGTGGGTATTCAGGTATGGCAGCTTTACGACGAGGAAAGTTTAAAGGAAAAATTAAAAGGATATTACGAAAAAGTCAATATCTCTATGAAATACCTTTATAACAAGCCCGAAATAGATTATATGGAAGTTTTTGAGACCTTAAAGGAATATGCGGCTTTTATCAAGCCTTATGTTACCGACACCTCAAAACTTTTGAGAAATGCGATAAAAGAGGGCAAAAATATCCTTCTGGAAGGTCAGCTGGGTACTTTAAAGGATACCGACCACGGCATTTATCCTTATGTTACCTCATCTTCCACGCTTGCGGGCTATGCTGCGGTAGGCGCAGGTATTCCGCCTTATGAGATAAAGGATATCATTGCCGTTACAAAGGCTTATTCATCGGCAGTCGGCGAGGGTCCGTTTGTAAGCGAACTTTTCGG
>CAMNCZ010000245.1 GCA_946534775.1 uncultured Eubacteriaceae bacterium | reverse complement strand
CCGCATACATTGCCCGCACAGCCGCCCGCATCGCAGATAACGACTATGCCGCCAAGCTCGTAAAGCACGGAACAAGCCCCCGAATCATCGGGCGCAAGCGGCGAAATATGTTTCAGCAATTTTTTCATAAACGCACCTCCAATGCTTTATCAAGCCTTTCAAACAGCAACTTTATGCCTTGATATCCAAACGGCTGCACTTCGTCGTTAAATTCTATGCCGCGTACATCGTTATGGTAGTAAAGCGCATCAACACCGATGACCGCATCGATTTTTGTCTTTCTTCGATAATTCAGCATAGTCGGTGAAAGGTTAGAAAATATCCTCGTTTCGGGCGAGACCTCGGCAAGACGTTTTACAAACACAAAATTACGCTCGCCTACGGTGCCGTAAATTTCGCTTACATTGTGGCCGTACTCGACCAATGCCAGCGCCAGTTCAAAACTGTCCGCATTGACACACTCTCCCACGGCAAAATTCAAATGACCGTGCTTCGCCACAAAATCCTCTATGATACGCTTTGTTTCTTCGTAATATTTTTCGTCATCTGTTTTTGCACCTATCGCCTGACCCAAAAGACGGTACTGGTTTTGTATTTTGTCAATGCGGTAAAGCCTTGCAAGTTCGATAAACGGGATATTCAGCCGTTTTTCCATATCCTGCGCGGCATATCGCGCCTCTGCGTTTATGACGATATTGAAATTTGCGCGTGAAAGTTCCCCGTATTCCTCAAAGGTCTTGCAGCGCGAAAGTTCGCGGACCTTTTTTATACCCGCCTCTTTTAAAATATCGTAAATTTCGCTGTCGTCAAAAAGCGGTGCAAAATGCCCCAGAATATTACATTCGTTTGATATCCTTTTCTGCGGCTTTAAAAGCGAATAGACCGATCGTCTTACCGCAGCCATAGGCGGCAGGCGCTTTTCACGGGTCAGAGCGTACATATATGCGGGCACCGTCGGCACACCCGCGGTTTCCTCGCACTTGCGGCACACTCTCTCCATATCCGTGCCCAAAAGCGCATCAACGCAGGTAATACATATCATCACCGCGCTTGGCGTATAGTCAAGTTCTTCGCAAATTTCCTTTACGGCCTTCGGTATTTTTGTAAGATGCCTGCCCGTCACTATATCGGTATCGTCAAGCAGAAGGTAAAAAAAGCGTTCCGAATAGCCCAATTCGTTTAAAAGCGCGGTATTTCTGCCGCAGCAGCCGGGCGCCACAAGCAGCATCACAGACCCGGGTATAGCAAGCCCCGCGCGCTTAACGCCAAATCCCTTTGCACCCGGAGAGTTAAAATCAAGCGTTGCAGGCGAGCTGTAAATAAGATGTTTTGAAGATACCAATTCTTCGGGGATATTGTCTGCGCCCGCCGCCGCAAGGTCTTTTGCGGTTATATAAAAAGCGTCGTTAGTTTTCATTTTCGTTATCCTCGTCTATTAATTTCTGCGCCAATGCAAAAAATCTTTTTGCGGTCTCGCAGTCGGGGTCGCCCTCGACCGCTGTTTTACCCATATCCTCGTATTTGATTATATCGTTTGACCGCGGTATATCGGCAACTATCTCAAGCCCCGCGCTATCGGCAAAGGCACGCACTTTCTCTTCCTCGTTTTCCACGCTGCGGCGGTTCATAATGATACCGCGCACACGCGCATAGCTTCTGTCCTCAAAATTTTTTACGGCACTGTTGATATTGTTTGCCGCATAAAGAGCCATTTTTTCGCCCGAGGTCACTATAAGCACCTTGGATGCATAGCCCTCGCGTATGGGTGCGGCAAAACCGCCGCAGACAACATCACCCAATACATCGTACAGCACCACATCGGGCTTATACGTTTCAAAAAGCTCCAGTTCCTCAAGCAGTGAAAATGTGTTTATTATCCCTCTGCCCGCGCAGCCGAGTCCCGGGGTCGGGCCACCCGTTTCAATGCAAAGCACATTCCCGAAACCCACTTTCGATATCTCCTCTATATTATCGGGCTCGTCGTCATACTCTCTTAAATAATTCATAACGGGCATAACGGGGTTTCCGCCCAAAAGATTTATGGTAGAATCGGCCTTGGGGTCGCAGCCTATCTGTATAACGCGCTTTCCAAGCGAGGCAAACGCCGCTGCCAGGTTAGCCGTACAGGTAGATTTGCCGATACCGCCTTTGCCGTATATAGCTAATTTAATCATTAAAAATTCCCTCCGAAAAAATTTCTTCCAAGAATACCGGATTTGGCATAAACCTTGCATAGCATCTGCCCGAAAACGCAAAATGCGGCAGGCTTATAAACCTTGTATCTTTTGGCACGATAAATTTATACAGCGGGTCGGCAATAACTGCCTTTGCATTTTTCAATATCTCCTCGATATCCTCTTCCGCGTATATGTTCAAATCGCCGTCTGCAAGCATATTTTTGTTATGTTCAAGCGGTATTATGACCCTTGTTTTCTCGTTTTTTTCAAGCTGCAAGGCTTTGGCAAGCGAACCTGCAAATACACCCTCGCCTATTATATAAATGCCGTTTTCGTCGCTTTCGCGCGCTGCGCAGGGATAGGATATCTCCGCCTTTCTTAAATTATCGGCAAGTATTTTTGAAAATTTTTCACCGACAGGCACTCCGCAGACATAAGGTATGCCGTATTTTTGATACATAAACTCCGCAGCCGCAAGCCCGCTGTAGGAAACAACAAGGTTTGCCGAAGCCCTCGCCGCCCCTTTCACATCATCAAGCGTGCAGTTTAACGTCATACAGGCAATAAGGTCAAAGCCCTCGTTTTCAACCCATTCCTTAATTGAATCTATCGTGCCGTTTAGCGGTATGTCAAGCGGTGTTGCGCCAAGGATATTGATGCCGTTTTTTATTTTGGGCATTTCGCTTGTAAACTCTTTCACTATGGTCAAAAGTGCCTCGCCCGCACCGCGCGTGTAATTATGCGTGCCGCTTGTATGCATAGCGAAAGTCCTGATACCGACCCTGTTCTCTATCTCATAAGCCACCGCATCAAAATCCACACCTGTCATCATAGGCATAGGCGAGCCGCAAATTGCGATAAACGCAGGGTCAAGATCCTTTGCCGCAGATACGACATCCGATATAAATTTCTCGTCATTGCCCATTATCGCATCCATCTCGGTAAGTGCCGAAATATATATCATCGACCTTTTATCGTACCACCGCGGTTCATCGTGAGTGGAATAAGTGGAGTTGCAGCCCGAAGCATCGTGCACGACCACAAGACCGCCCAATTCATACAAAGCCGAACAGACCCCCGCCGTATCCGCCGCATAACAGCTGATTATTTTAGTTGCGTTTTTCATAGTTTGGTGTATAGTATAAATTATCATTTATGCTCGTTGTCTTTTTGCGAAGGGTGG
>CAMNCZ010000244.1 GCA_946534775.1 uncultured Eubacteriaceae bacterium | reverse complement strand
CACGAAAACGAGATAGCTCAGAGTGAGGCCGCAAACGATGCACCTTTTGCGCATTACTGGATGCACAACGGCTTTATAAATATAGACAATATCAAAATGAGCAAATCAAAGGGCAATTTCTTTACTTTAAGGGAGATAGTTGCGGAATTTCCTTATGATGTTGTACGTTTCTTTATTTTAAGCGGTCACTACAGAAGCCCCATCAACTTCTCGCGCGAGCTTATGACGGCAGCGGGCACAAGCCTTGACCGTATCAAAAACTGCGCAAAATCGCTTGATTTTATCGTTAAAAACACAAGCGGGGAAATGTCGGCCGAGGAAAAGGAGCTTTCAAATCGCGCAGATGCTTTCCGTGTTCAGCTTGAAACGGCTATGGAGGACGATTTTAACACCGCAGATGCCGTAACGGCTATCTTTGATCTGGTTTCTTTTGCAAACAAAAATGTAAAGGAAACATCATCAAAAGCTTTTGCGGAAGATATTTTAAACAAACTTACAACGCTTTGCGATATACTGGGCATCAAGCCGCTTGAAGCCGAAGAAACGGGCGATACCGCCAAAATAGAGGAACTTATCGCAAAACGCAGTGAGGCTAAAAAAGCAAAGGATTTCGCGACAGCCGATGCTATCCGTGCAGAACTGCTTGAAATGGGCGTTATTATTGAAGATACGCGCGCGGGGGTTCGCTGGTCCTATGCAAAATAAAACAGACCCCAAGGAATATTCGCCGCTCGCCCTTGCATATATGGGCGATGCGGTTTTTGATATCTATGTGCGCGAATTTGTGCTTTCAAAAGGCAATATGCCCGCAAACAAGCTGCATCAAATTGCCAAAAGCTATGTAAATGCGGCTTCGCAGGCAAAAATGTATATCTGCCTTGAACAATGCGTGACCGAGGAGGAACTGTCCGTACTGAAACGCGGCAGAAATGCCAAAAGCTATACCCACGCAAAAAATCAGTCGGTTACGGACTACCGCCACGCGACGGGGCTTGAAGCGCTTTTCGGCTATCTTTTTCTAAAAAAAGATACCAAACGTATAGAAGAACTTTTCGATATATGCATTAAATGTATAGACAACAAATAAATCGGACAAGACATCATCAATGTTGACAATAACCGTTCAGAGGATCAAGTATGGACAGAAAAAAAATCATAAAAAAACAGTACAACCGCGGCAGACGCGATTTTGACAACAGAGAAAACAATAATTATAACGAAAACAATAATTATATTGAAGAAAGCAGCAATTTAGAGGGCAGAAACCCCGTTTTGGAGGCACTTAACCACGACCGCCCCATTGACAAGATACTTGTGAAAAAGGGCGAGATAGAGGGTACTTTAAAAGTAATTGTTGCAAAAGCGCGTGAAAAGGGTATCCCCGTGCAGGAGATAGACAAGCACAAAATGGAGCAGATATCGGTCAGCCACAACAACCAGGGTGTTATCGCAATTTGCCCCGCTTATGAATACTGCGATGTACGGGATATTCTGCAAAACGCAAAAGACAAGGGCGAACAGCCGCTTATCGTGATACTTGACGAGATAACCGACCCGCACAATCTGGGCGCTATTATCCGTACAGCTGAGTGCTGCGGCGCACACGGAGTTATTATACCAAAAAGGCGTTCTGTCGGCTTGACCGCCATTGTCGGCAAAACTTCGGCAGGCGCTGTCGAATATATGCCCGTCGCAAGGGTAACAAACCTTGCGCAGACCATTGACGAGCTTAAAAAGAACAATGTCTGGGTAGCCTGCGCCGATATGGGCGGACAGGACTACTACTCTGCCCCGCTTGACGGCGCACTTGCCATAGTTACGGGCAGCGAGGGCAAAGGCGTAAGCCGCCTTATAAAAGACAAATGTGATTTTGTGGTAGGTATACCGATGCTCGGAAAAATACAGTCGCTTAACGCATCTGTTTCGGCAAGCATAATTATGTACGAGGCACTTCGCCAAAGACGGGGTAACAAAAAATGAACAACAACTATCTTTTAGTTGACGGTTACAATATAATATTTGCCTGGGACAAGCTAAAAAAGCTGGCTGATGAAAATCTCGACCACGCACGCGAAAAACTTATAAACATTTTAAGCAATTATCAGGGTGTAAAAAAATGCAATTTGATAATCGTTTTTGATGCATATATGGTAAAAGGCAGCCCGGGCAGCGTAATGCAGCAGGGCAATGTGTATGTCGTTTACACCAAAGAGGCCGAGACGGCCGATAGTTACATAGAGCGCACCACTGCCCTTTTAAGCCGCAGCGAAAGCGTTTCACCCTTTGCCGTGCGCAGCGAAAATGCGCCAAAGGTAAAAAACAATATCCGTGTTGCGACCTCGGACGGACTTGAACAGGTCATTATAATGAGTCAGGGCGCGATTCGTGTCTCGGCAAGCGAGCTTTACGAGGATGTACAGCTTACAAAAAAACATATACGCGGACATATAGACAGTCGGCGCCCCGTAAAAAACAATATGCTTATTGACAATCTGGACCCCGAGGCTGCGGAGTGGCTGGAGAATTTAAGGAGAGAGAAGTAAAAGGATTTGGAAGTTTATAAAAAATACGAGGAGATGGAAGATACCCAACTTATCGAGCTGTCAAAAAAGGAAAATGACCTGCTTGCCATTGAGTATCTGATAAACAAATACAAAAAAATCGTGCGTATGAAAGCGCGCGGTTACTATATAATGGGCGGCGATTCCGAGGACATTATGCAGGAGGGAATGATAGGGCTGTACAAAGCTATACGCGATTTTGACGAAAGCAAACAGGTCAATTTTTACAGTTTTGCCGTTTTATGCATAACAAGGCAAATACACACCGCCATAAAATCCGCAAACAGGCAGAAACATATCCCGCTTAACTCGTCGTTAAGCCTTGACCGTGCGGTTTATGAGGAAAACGAGGACCTTACCTATATAGACACCTTTGCAAACAGCGATATAAGCAACCCCGAAAACCTGATAATCAGCAGCGAAAACAAGACAGCGCTTGAAAAACGGATAGGCGAATCTTTATCATCGCTTGAAAAAAAAGTTTTGTTTTTGTACCTGCGGGGCAAAAGCTATGTCGAGATAGCCGTGGCAATCGGAAAGGATGAAAAAAGTATCGATAATGCGCTTCAGCGTATCAAAAAAAAGGTGACAAAAATCATAGAGCAGCAAGAGGTTGAGTAAAATGCCAAAAGAAGTTAAAACCAACGCAATGCGAATATTGGATAAAAACAAGATAAACTACCGCATAAACACCTACGAATGTGAGGAATTTCACGACGGTGTCAGCATAGCGCAAATGCTTGGGCAGGACCCCGATATGACCTTTAAAACGCTTGTTACGCAGGGCAAAAGCAAAAATTACTTTGTTTTTGTAATACCCGTAA
>CAMNCZ010000243.1 GCA_946534775.1 uncultured Eubacteriaceae bacterium | reverse complement strand
AATGAAATTTGCGATAAACCACGCAAAGCCGCGGTGGATACGTTAAAATAAAAACCCCCTTATTCGCGGCAAAGCTTTGCTTACTTTCTCAGAAAGTAAGTGCGGGGTTTGGGGGTGCATAACCCCCAAGAAAAAAGCAACGAGCATAAATGATAATTCACCGCATACAACCAAAGAGAGGTATTAAAATGAACGAATCAATTAAAAATATGCTGACGCGGCGAAGCTGCAAAAGCTACAAATCGGACCCTGTGCCCGAGGAGATAATAAACGAGATAGTCAAGGCGGGGCTGTATGCGCCAAGCGGTATGAACAGGCAGGAGTCAAAGATACTTGTTGTTACCGATAAAGAAACGCGCGACAGGCTTTCAAAATTAAATGCAAAGTACGATCAGGCAAAGCGCCCCGACCCGTTTTATAATGCGCCTGTGGTATTGTCGGTGCTTGTGTCGCGAAATATCCATACATCGGTAGAAGACGGCAGCCTTATTATGGAAAATCTGATGCTTGCGGCGCATTCGCTGGGCATCGGCAGCTGTTGGATACACCGCGCAAAGGAAGTTTTTGAGGACCCCGAGGGCAGAGAGATACTCGAAAAACTGGGTATCTCCGCCGATGAATATATGGGTGTCGGAAACTGCGTTATCGGCTATCCCGATAAAATGAATAACGAGGACAAGCCCAGAAAAGAAAACAGAGTTGTTTATGTCAGCTAAAATTTATTGAAAAAAAGAAAATTAAGGAGGAGCTATGAAAGAATTAGCAAAAAATTACGACCCGTCCGCATCGGAGGACAGAATTTATCAAAACTGGATAGACAAAAACTACTTCCACGCGGAAGTGGAACCCGACAAAGAACCTTATACCATCGTTATCCCGCCGCCCAATATTACGGGACATCTTCACATGGGCCACGCGCTTGACGAAACATTGCAGGACATCCTTATCCGCTGGAAGAGAATGCAGGGCTACAATGCGCTTTGGCTGCCGGGTACAGACCACGCGGCTATCTCTACCGAAGTAAAGATAGTAAATCAGATGCGTGAAGAGGGCATTACAAAAGAAGATATCGGCCGTGAGGGCTTTTTAAAGCGTGCGTGGGAGTGGAAAAAAGAATACGGCGGAACTATCTTAAATCAGCTTAAAAAACTGGGCTCTTCCTGCGACTGGCAGAGAGAGCGCTTTACAATGGACGAGGGTCTTTCAAATGCCGTTTTGACTGTTTTTGAACGTCTTTACGACAAGGGCTATATCTACAGGGGCGCCAAACTTATAAACTGGTGCCCGACCTGTCAGACGACCATTTCCGATGCAGAGGTTGAACACGTTGACAAAACGGGCGGTTTCTGGCATATAAAATATCCTATCAAGGGCACGGATAAATTCCTTGAATTTGCTACCACACGTCCCGAAACTATGCTTGGCGATACCGCTATTGCGGTAAATCCCAACGACGACAGATATAAGGATGTTGTGGGCAAGGTTTGTATTTTGCCTTTTGTTGACCGTGAGATACCTATTATCGCAGATGAATATGTTGATATGGAATTTGGTACGGGCGTTGTTAAGATAACCCCCGCTCACGACCCCAACGACTTTGAAGTAGGCGAAAGACACGGCCTTGAAAAGATAAATATACTTAACGATGACGGTACTATCAACGAAAACGGCGGCAAGTTCTGCGGAATGGACCGCTATGAAGCCCGCGACCAAATCGTTAAGGAACTTGATGAAATGGGTCTTTTTATCAAAAAAGAAGAGATAAACCACGCAGTCGGCACACACGACCGCTGCGGCAGCGTTATCGAACCGCTTATCAAGCGCCAGTGGTTTGTTAAGATGAAAGAACTTGCAAAGCCCGCACTTGATGTTTACTATAACGGCGAACTGAAATTCGTTCCCGACCGTTTCGGCAAAATTTACACCCATTGGCTTGAAGATATACACGATTGGTGTATCTCCCGTCAGCTTTGGTGGGGACATAGAATACCCGCATACTATTGCAGCTGCGGTGAAACCGTTGTAAGCCGCACCAAGCCCGAGTGCTGCCCGAAATGCGGCAGGACCGACCTTAAACAGGATGAAGACTGTCTTGATACCTGGTTCTCGTCGGCACTCTGGCCGTTCTCGACACTGGGCTGGCCCGAAGAGACCCCCGAATTAAAGCATTTTTACCCCACAAGCGTGCTTGTTACGGGCTATGATATAATTTTCTTCTGGGTAGTGAGAATGGTATTTTCCGCTATGGAACAGATGGGCGAAGTTCCTTTCAAAACCGTCCTTATCCACGGCCTTGTGCGCGACAGCCAGGGCAGAAAAATGAGTAAATCCCTCGGCAACGGTATCGACCCGCTTGAACTTATCGCAAAATACGGCGCCGATGCTTTAAGATTAACGCTTGTAACGGGCAACGCACCGGGCAATGATATGCGTTTCTATGAGGAACGTGTTGAAAACAGCAGAAACTTCGGCAACAAACTTTGGAATGCCGCAAGATTCGTGATGATGAATTTAGGTGACGAAGAACCCGTAAAGGGCGAACTTACACCCGCGGATAAATGGATAATCAGCAAGGCAAACACACTTGCAAAGGAAGTTACCGCAAACCTTGACAATTACGAGCTGGGTATTGCCGTACAGAAAGTTTATGACTTTATCTGGGACGAATACTGCGACTGGTATATTGAAATGGTAAAACCGCGCCTTTACAACAAGGAAGACGCAACAAGAGAATCCGCGCTTTGGACACTTAAAAATGTGCTTATAACCGCGCTTAAACTGCTTCATCCGTTTATGCCGTTCATCACGGAGGAAATATTTACATCCTTACAGAGCGACGAAGAAACGATAGTGCTTGCAAAATGGCCCGAGTTTACCGAAGAAAACAGCTACACGGCTGACGAACAGGCTATCGAAAGAATAAAAGAGGCTGTTAAGTCTATCCGTAACCTTCGTTCGGGTATGAACGTACCGCCGAGCAAAAAGGTAAAAGTAACGGTCGTAAGCGAAAATGCCGCTGTACGCGATACTTTTGAAACGGGCAAGGTATTCTTTGCAACTTTGGCTTATGCAAGTGAGGTCGATGTAAGGCCCGATAAGAGCGGTATAGGCGAAGATGCGATATCTACCGTTATCCACGACGGTGTTATCTATATGCCGTTTGCGGAACTTGTCGATATAGAAAAGGAAAAGGAACGTCTTACCAAGGAGAAAAAACGCCTGGAGGGCGAGGTTATGCGTGTTGAGAAGAAACTCGGCAACGAAGGCTTTGTCTCAAAAGCACCGCAGAAAGTTATTGACGAGGAAAAGGCAAAACAGGCTAAATACACTCAAATGCTTAAAACCGTCGAGGAACAGCTTGCAAATCTTTTGAATAAGTGATATA
>CAMNCZ010000242.1 GCA_946534775.1 uncultured Eubacteriaceae bacterium | reverse complement strand
GTTCATACAAAGCGCGCAGCTTAAAATGCCGCTGCCCGAATACGGTATGCCCAGGCACTGCAAAAGCCCTTGAACAGCGCCGTTTTCACCGCGGCCGCCGTGCAGCGCACTCAGTACAAAATCGGGGTGCAGTGCCATCAGCTGCGATATCCACGCCGTGTCCTTTTTGTCGGCGGGCAGCTCTATGGTATGTATATCGTATTTTTGTGCATCAAGGTTTTTCAGTATGTTTTCTGCCGATTTAAACGAAACCTCACGTTCTATCGAACTGCCGCCCGCAAGTACGGCAATTTTTTTTCTGCTCATCAATATCCGACCTCTCTTAATTTTTGTGCGCCCACCTCGGGCAGGATAGAATTTATATAACAGCCAGTGCTGAACTCAAAGCCCGCCATGTGGCCGATACGCGGTATTATCTGCGCATAAAAATGGAAACAATCGTCCCATTCGCGGCTTTTGGGTGCGCTGTAAAGACAGACATTGTAGCAAAGCCCCTCATACACCTTGTTAAGGCGCGAAACCGAGTGTTTCAGCATTATGCCGAAATCCTGAAGTTCCTCATCCGTAAAATCGCGGATAGAGGCGATATGACGTTTGGGCAGTATGTCCATTTCATAAGCAAATTTGGCATCTGCGGGCATATAAACGCGGAAATACTCGCTTTCCTCAATAACGCGCGTACCAAAATCCAGATTGCAGTAGTAGCAAACGCCGTGTTCCTTGTGATAATCACCGAGTACCTGACACAGATGCTCCATTTTAAGCGGCACAACGCACATTGCCGTTATCTGCCAATGGCTGTGGCTTTGGCTTGCGCCCGCATCTATGCCCTGATTTTTAAATACCTGCACAAAATTGCATCTTTCGTCACTCTCAAGCTGTATAAAACGCTTTTGTATCATCTGCATAAGCTGATGAAGATGATCGTCGGTAAACTGCGACAGACGTTCCTCGTGGTCGGCCGTGTCGATAAGTACATCGTGTACGCCGTAATGCTCCTCGGTATTGGCAAGGAAAGGATATTTATTTGGCACTATCCTCACTTGGTTATCGGGGGTAGCCGTTATAAGCGGCGGCGTAAGATGTGCGTTTTCAAGGCAGAAGGGGCAGTACTCCTTCGGGGTTTGACGTATGTTTATTTTTTTAAAGCTATGCGGGCGGTTTGCGCGGTCGGTCGCGTAAAAAACATATTCACCCGTTAAAAAGCATCGCTTCATCATAGTGTGTCACGCTCCTTTGTGTTATCGATCGTTTTCGGATATATACCATTGTTCCTGGTTTTGGAAAATACCCGCCAAAGACGGGTGTTTATCGCCTTTTACCTTTGCGCTTGTCAGCAGTACCGACGATTTGAACGCTATGCCGATGCACGGCAGTTCGTCGGCGCAGTAGCCTTGCAGCTCACGGACGGCCTTTTTGTAGTTGTCGTCACCAAGTGCACTTTTGCAGTTGTTCAGCAGCTCGTTCATACGCGCATCGCTGTATTTGCCGTAGTTTATTATGCCGCCCGTGCCGATAAGCGTTGACGGTTCTATACGCGGCGAAAACTCCGTTCCGCCGATATACAGCTGAAAATCTCCCCTTTGCAGTCGGCTGAGATAGGTATTGAAATCCACCGCTTCAATTTCAACGGTGATACCCATTTCTTTCAGCGCATCGGCAACTATTTTCGCCACACGCAGTCTTTCACTGCTGTCGTTGTTCACAAGCAGTGAAAGTTTCAGCTTTGACAGGTCGTAACCTGCCGCCGACAGCATATTGTGCGCAAGCTCGGGGTTGTAGCTGTAGTTGTCTATACCCGCAGGTGCCGACAGCGCCGATGCGGGGTTTATTGGCGTAATGCTTTTTGTGGCATTGCCAAGGTAAATATCGGTCACGATATCCTGAAGCGGGATACCGTAAGCCAAACCTTGTCTGAAACTGTTGTTGCGAAGTACGGGCTGAGAAAAATTAAAGCCTATAAATTCAAAACGGTTGCTGCTGAATGTGGTCGAGGTTATCTCGCGGCCGATATCCATAGCACCGCGTGTGCTGAGATCGGTCACAAGCACATCCGTAAGCCCCGTTTGAAAAGCATCTCTGTCCGATACCTGCTCGGGCGCAAGCATAACGTCCACACGCTGTATATACGGCGCACCTTTTACCGACGACTCGACCGCTTCAAGCGCCATATAACGCTTTTCGCGGTATTCCGTCATTCTGTAGCAGCCACAGCCCAGCGGCTTCATATCGTTGGTGCCCGTGCGGTAATGGTGCTTGGGTATCAGCGGAAAACAAAGGTTATAAGCGCAGCCGCCGTAAGGCTCGGAATAATTTATCACCGCAACGTGGCTGCTTGACTGATAGCAGCTTTCCACATTTGCCATTGCCGATTTATATATCGAATCGGCGGGTGCGTTTTTTATCGTTTGCAGCGAAAATATCACATCTGCCGCCGTTATCGGTTCCCCGTCCTGCCAGGTAAGCCCGTCTTTCAGCACAATGCTCAGCGTACTGCCGTCTGCGGCCAGTTTATACTCCTGCGCTATGCACGGCGCGGGCTGCATCTCATCATCAAGTGTAAAAAGCGGCGGGAAAATAAGGCTTAACACCCTGTCAACACGCAGGTCGCGGTTTTCAAGCGGGTTAAGCGTTTCGGGATAGCCCATTGACAGGCTTATGCTGCCGCCGCTGTCTATATAGACCTCTTCGCCCGTTTCGCTGTCAACTATCGTCTGCGCAGGCTCGCTCTCTTCGACTGTCTTGCCGCAGCCCGATGTATATGTCAAAATTAAAAGCACCGAAATTATACTTTTAAAAAATCGTTTCGTGTTCATAAAATTTTACCTTCAAAAGCAATCTGTATACATATTGATTTATTTTTATTTTTGTAACATATTTCTTTGTTTCCGTGTATGGTATGCGGTCAAGCGTTTTTCCGTCGGAAGAATAGTTCTCGTCCTCAAGCCATTTGTCGATATTGCCGCTGCCTGCGTTATACGCCGCGACCATAAGCGTAAGGTCGCCGTCAAACCGCTCGTTCAGATATCCCAGATACCAGCACCCAAGCTGTATATTAAGTTCGGGCTCCTTGATGCGAAAAACATTAAAGTTTTCTATCGGTATCTGCGGCGCTATCCAGCTTGCCGTTTCATCCATAAGCTGCATAAGCCCCTTTGCACCCTTTGCCGAGGTCGCATCGGCATTGAACCCGCTCTCCGCCTGGATAAGGGCGCATACCATAGCAGGGTCCAGCCCGTATTCCTCGGAGTATTTTTCTATCAGCTCATAATGCTCCAACGGATAAACTATACAGATAGTGCAGTAAAGCACAAATATTGCGGCAATAAGCGCCGTTATAAAATGTATAAAACGTTTGTATAATCTTTTTAACATTTTTTTGTTCCATTTC
>CAMNCZ010000241.1 GCA_946534775.1 uncultured Eubacteriaceae bacterium | reverse complement strand
AGACGACGAAGATGAAGAAGATGAGGAGGACGACGACGATGAGGAATTATCGGTCGTTACCTCCGAACTTGTTTCCGCTGTATTTGTTTCTTCGTTTTCTTTTTGTACTTCGCGATAGTATGATATCATTTTTTCGCCGTTTACATCATAAAAATCAAGTGTTTCAATGCCGTTGTTTTCGGTAACTTTGTATTTGCTGTATTTAGTGCCTTCGTATGTCGTGTATACTACATAAATGCCTTCTTTTTTGTTTTTGTCGGCGGAATTGTTGTAGGCATAAACCTTGTAATCGCTTACCTGTGTATAATTTCCGCTGCCCGCCATATCAACAAAGGATTTTCCGACACCGTCCGCACCGAGTTCTATATACATATCTGCGTTTGCATATTCGGGCATCGATCTGAAAGCGGACATATCGCAGTTCCATCTGCCCGAGATATCGCTTAACTGCGCAAGCGATTCGGCGCTTCTTTCACCGCTGTAATCCATATTTTCGGTGCAGAAAAGTCCGATAACGTTTTCCGTGGTACTGTCGTTTGCAATATCTACATCTCTGATACCCGCAGCAAGCCAGTACGCATATTTTCCGCTTAAAAGGCTGAGTACATCTTCATATTCGCCGCAGTAGCGAAATTCTATATGGTAAGTGGTGTCGGGAGTGTCGGGCGCAAAAGCAAAGTACTTAAACTCGCCCGCTTCCTCGTTGGTCGCGAATACATCAAAGGTAAAGCCCGGAAAATCTTTGGAGGGGGCAGTCTCAAGGTAGTAATATGTATGGGAGAAAACCGTGTTTCCGTTTTTATCCTTGCCGCTGATGTTTGAACCGTCGATAGTTATGGTGCTTATATCGTTTGTGAAATCGCAGAAGAACTGTGTCGTTTCGGGTGCTGCGGAATATTTTGATACCGCCTCTTCGCCGTAAAGCGTACCGCCGATAGAGCGTTTCATAGCGGCAACGGTCGCATCGGCTGCGCTTTCACCCACAACCGCCGCGCAGTAATCGTGCCAGATACTGTCATACTTGCTGTTGAACACGCCGTTTGTGAAAAACTGTTGATATGTGCCCTGTAAAGCGTTAAGTACCTCATAGTTTTCGCTGTCGCCGATAAGATCGGCCTGAGAGCCGTTTACAAGCAGAGAAGAGGTGTTGTTTTCGGAAACCTCCGAAAGCAGTGTGTAGCCCGCAGCGCCGCCGATATTTTTTCCTTCGGGGGCGGTAATGCTGCCGCTTGATGTGCAGTTTGTCACCGTGAAAGCCGCGGGGTTCGGGAAAACGGATGTGTAGGCTTCGTTGAAGAAACCGCCGCCGATAATACCGCCTATACGCGCCGAGTTTTCGCCAAGTGTCATATTTACATCGGCATTGCAGCCGCCTATCTCGGTCTTACCGTCAAAACCGCCTGCATAGCCCGTGATGCCGCCTATAAGATAAGCTCCCGCGCCTGCGTTTATAACAACGCTGCTTGTGCAGTTTTCTATTTTGTCGCCGTCAAAGTTGCAGCCCGCAGCACCGCCAAGTCCCATACAGCTGCTGCCTGCGTTTATTGTTCCGCTTGCGTTTACATTGCTTATTGTGCAAACCTCAAAACCGCCTGCGGCAATGCCCGCGTTTGTGCTGCCGTCAACAAGTACAAGCGTTACGTTTTCAGCGGTGCAATCCGACATTTCGCTGTCCATACCCGCGCCTGCGATACCGCCTATCATACTTGTACCCATAGAGCCTGCGGTGCCGTTTACGGTGCTGTCGGCAAGGTTTACGCCGCTGATACGGCCGTCAAATAAATAACCGATACAGCAGCCCGACATCATACTTGCGGATACGGCCGCGTTTGTGAAATTGACATTCTTCACCTCGCCGCCGCTTACGCAGCCGAAAAGGCCTACCGTAAATCCTTCGGGCTTGTTGATGGAAAGATTGCTTATTGTATGGCCCGCGCCGTCAAATACGCCCGTAAATGCATAGTCGGGTGTGGGCATTTCGGCCTCCTCGCCCGATGAGCCAAGCGGAACAAAAGTGCCTATCGGTTCAAAATTTTCATATACCGACATATCTATATCTGCCGTCAGGATATAATTTGCGGACATATCGTTTCTTATTTCGTTAAGCTGAGCCGCAGAGGATATTTGATAGGGGTCCTCAAGCGTGCCGCTGCCGCCGTCAAAGGCAAAAACTTCGGTCGCGATATCTTCTGCTTCAACATTTTCTGTCTCGATATCCGATTTTGCCGTTTCTTCGGCCATAACGGACAAGTCGGCCTGTGCCGCCTCGGCGCTTTCCTCTAAAATCGGCTGCGCAGCCGCCAAAACTTCGTCCTCGGCATATACGCAAAAAGAATTTGCGATAACAGAGGATATGATCGCCGCAAATGCGATACTTCTTTTAAATTTCATTTCGATACCTCTTTTCGATTTTATCTTGTTAGTTAATGCTAACTAACACAAATCGAATTATAGCACCTTATCCCCTGTTTGTCAATATGTTTTTTTAATTTTCGCTTTTTCCGATATCCTCTTTAAATATTTCAAGAAATTTTGCGGCCGATTTTGTTATAGGCTGGTATTTTTTCCATATAAGGTACATAGGCGCATAAAGCGGGGGTTCAAGCGGGCGGAAACAGAGTGTGGTCTCGCCCGTTACGTTTATCAGCTTGCGGAAAGTCAGCACATAGCCAAGTCCCTCGTCCGCCATAACAGAGCCGTTGAAAACAAGGTTATATGTTCCCGAAATATTCAGTTCCTCGGGCTTTTTCCCAAGCCATTTTGCTATATCCGACTTTTCGGAAAACTCTCTTGATACCATAAGCGGCTTGTCCCAAAGGTCGGCAGGTCTTATGCTTTCTTTTTGGGCAAGCGGCAGGTCTTTTCGCATAAGCACGCCCCATTCGTCAACAACGGGCATTTTTATATAATCGTACTTATCCACATCTACGGGTGTAAAAATAAGCCCGAAATCCAAAAGACCTTTATCGAGTTTATCCAATACATCTTCGGTATCGCCGCTGTATATGTGAAAGTGTACATCGGGATAATTGTTTCTGATATGGCGTGCGGAAGCCGCAAGTATTCTTATGGCATCGGTCTCGCCCGCGCCGAAATAAATATCGCCCGAAAGCACATCATCGGAGTGCATTATCTCGTTTTCGGTGCGCTGCATAAGTTCCGTTATCTGTTCGGCACGCTTGCGCAGCAGTATGCCTTCTTCGGTAAGCGTTATTTTGCGGCTGCCGCGTATAAAAAGCTGCTTGCCCAGGCTTTCTTCCAGCTCTTTCAGCTGCCGTGAAAGTGTCGGCTGCGTAAGATGCAGTTTTTGCGCCGCCCCCGATATCGTCTGTTCTTTTGCCGTTTCAAGAAAATACTGTAAAACGCGTATCTCCATTTTTCTCCCTCCTGTTT
>CAMNCZ010000240.1 GCA_946534775.1 uncultured Eubacteriaceae bacterium | reverse complement strand
TGGCAAAAAACCTGTTTTTTGCCAGAGGGTGGAGCTTAATGCGACACCCTCTTTTATATTTTTTGTTACAATATTTCATTCATACTGCCCGTTCTGTAGCCGCCAAGGTCCATAGAAACATAAGTAAAACCAAGGCTTTTCAGCGTTTTGTTCACTTGCGGTGCGCAGGCAATAAGTTTTGAAAACTCCTCGGGCTTTATCTCTATCCTTGCTATCAGGCCGTGTATCCTCACACGCACCTGCGTGAAGCCCAGTTCAAGCAAAAATTGTTCGGCTTTTCCTACCATTTTAAGCTTTTCTTTGGTTATGGTCTCACCGTAGACAAACCTTGAAGCAAGGCAGGCAAAAGACGGCTTGTTCCAGGTAGGCAAGCCCATTTTTTCGGATAATTCGCGTATTTCCGCTTTATTCAGCCGTGCATAACGCAGCGGGCTTTTTATGCCCTGTTCTTTTACCGCGGCAAGCCCCGGGCGATAATCGCCGTCATCATCAACGTTAGAACCCTCGGCTATATCCTTTATGCCCAGTTTTTCGGCGGCCGCACGCATTTTTTCAAAAAGCGCAGTCTTGCATATATAGCAGCGGTCGGGCGGATTTTGTGCAAAACCTTTGACTTTCATCTCGTCAAAATCCACTATCACCTGCTTAATGCCGTATTTTTCGCAAAACTCCTTTGCCTCTTTCAGTTCGCGTTCGGGGAAAGACGAAGAACGCACGGTAATGGCCACGCAGTTTTCACCCAATACGTCAAAAGCCGTTTTCAGCAAAAAAGTCGAATCCACCCCGCCCGAAAACGCGATCGCGACCGCCCCAAGCGAAGTCAGATAATGTTTCAATTCCTCAAATTTTTTCTCTGTTTCATTCATATAACTCACTCATATCTGAAAATCCGACCGTAGGGCGCATTTTCAGTTCCTTAGCTAAGCGTTCCTATTTTATTTTTTTCATATTTTATAGGAACGCTTTTGAAAATCCGACCGTAGGGCGCATTTTCAGTTCCTTAGCTAAGCGTTCCTATTTTATTTTTTTCACAATATAGGAACGCTTTTATTTTCACTTTGATATCATCAGCGAAAAATATCCCGTTTCATCGGGGATATCATCTATATCGAAATACACCTTTTCCCCCTGCATACCGCAGTTTTCGACCGCCATTGCGCTGCGGCCGCTGTCCTTTAAAAAGCGTTTTGCCTCTGCCATACTTCTGCCTGTTTTCATAAGTACATAGGTGCCGTTTTTATCGATTTTCCCGTCTTTTTGGTGGACAAAAGGCAAAATATGTATCGGTTCGTCCCACTCCGCAAGCGGGATATTCAGCCTTGCGGCGGCCGCGCAGAACGATGTGACGCCGCTCACAAGCCTTGTTTCGTAGCCGTCGTTTTCAAGTATATGCTGCAAATAGGTAAACGTGCTGTATACACTTGGGTCACCGAGTGTGATATATACCACATTTCTGCCCGCATCAAGGTATTTTTCAATAAGTTTTGCGCACTTTATATGCTGCTTATGTAAAAGTTCCCTGTCCTTTATCATTTGCATATAAACGGGCAGTATCTCTTTTTTGGCAATATCGGGCACATTTTCGGCCGCTATTTTGTAAGCAGCCGAATTTTCCGCCTCTTTCCCGGGTACAGCGATAACATCGTTTTCGCGTATAAGCCTTATTGCTTTAAGTGTCATAAGTTCGGGGTCGCCTGGCCCTACGCCTACCCCGTAAGCAATACCTTTCATAATTATCTCCCGATCTATTCGGATAAACACTTTTTCCTTGTTTTAGTATTCCTATCTTCATCTTTCATATTTTATAGGAATTTTTTAAATCCTTTATTTTATATATATACCGATTTTAACATATTTTTACAGAAAAAACAAGTTAAAAAATATCTGTTGTTCAAGTCAAATTTCACTGTTGATACTTATTTTCTTCTATATAATATTTTTCTTCTTTTAAAAATTCCTCGGCCTGTTTTTGTACTGCTGCGGACTGAATATTTGCGGACTGCCAGTTATGTTCCGACGATTTTTCTTCATTATAAAGAGCGATTATGCGTGCAAGCATCTCGTCACGGACAATATCGCTGTCTGCGGCATAGCAGCCGTTTATCATAAGCGGCAGCTCGCTGTGGGTGTAAGTTTTTACGGTATCGGTCGGAGTGTCGTCGTTAAGGCTTTGCGAAAACTCGGGTCTTGCGGTAACATTCAGCGAGATAAGCGCAGCTGCGGCAGCGATAACAAAGGTATACAGGATATTTGTTTTATTGCACAAAATCGCGTACATAGTTGTAAACACCAGCACGGTCTCGGCCGCAAGGAAGGTTATCACCTCTATCCTTAACGGAGTGTAGCCGTAAGCGTTTATATAAAGATACATTCTGTAAAACGAAGATAATATCAGCACAAGCGTAAACACACATAAAAGCGCAAGCGAGTTTTTAAGCGCACCCTGCGTTTTTGCCTTTAATACATCGGTAAAGGCAAGTATTATCGAAAAATTTATAAATGTAACGATAAGCAGCTGAAAAAAGCCTTCTCTTGCAAAGCGTGAGTATGTGGTAAACTCGGTTATGGGCGTATCGCCGACAAGATAGCGCAGCTGAGCAACGCAGAAAAAGGCAAACAGCAGATTAACGGGTGTCAGGAATGATACGGCAATGGTCTTATCGGTGTCTATACCGTTAAAAGCAATTCTTTTTTCTTTATGCAAAAACTTGTACAAAAAACCGCAGGCAAACATAAATACAAGCAAAAAGACACTCACTGTCCACATTATCGATAAGCCGTCAAAATCGGTCAATTTTGAAACGGCATCAAAAAACGCATCGTCACCGCTTGCAAGCAGAAAACCTATCACCACCAAAAAAGGCATAGAGACCGCGAACCCAATCGCCGCCTTGAACATCTGCAAACCGTCTATTTTTACCGACGAAGCACACGTTTGTGCCGATGCGATGAACATTTTGTTAAAAACGCAGTCCAACAGCGAATCAAAGGCGGGGTGTCTTTCAATATCCGCACAATAAAGCATCATACAGCTGAAAAGCACAAAAAACGCAATACAATTAAATATATTGTAATAAGAATACTCATAATAAGCGTTAAACCCCGAAAGCAGCGCTATAGGCAGCAGAATAAACATTCCGCCCTTTCTTTTAAGGCTGTCGAAAAGTTTTAAGACAACAAGTCCGCCGACCGACACAATGTTGAAAAACAACACACTTGAAAGCCCCGCCGTCACTTCGCTGCCCTTAAAGCAAAGCGTAAACAAAAGCGCCGATACAAGCGCCGATGCAAAAATTATTTTGTATTTCGGCGTATATTCGTTTTCGGCCTTTCCCGTCATATTCTCCGCAAAACCTTGGTTTAAACTTCCTTCCGCATAAATTTCGTTTGTCATAATGATCCTCCCGTTAAAAAATCTTCTAT
>CAMNCZ010000239.1 GCA_946534775.1 uncultured Eubacteriaceae bacterium | reverse complement strand
CGGTGTGGCGGGGCGAAAACAGCACGGAGAAATTTTCGTTCTCTTTACGCTGCTTTGTCCGAAATGCAAACTTTAACAAGTTAAAGTTTGATATGCGCACTTCGTGCTCATATCTGTTGTATTAGCAAAAATCCACTTACGAAAACAAGTTTTCGACGTGTATTTTTGCTAATACAACGCATTTCGGACCCGAAGTACGTCAGACATATTTTAAATTTACTTTTCTTCCAAGCCTCTTACATAGTCCTTGAAAATTTCTCCGCGCTGTTCATAGCTTTTAAACATATCCCAGCTTGCGCAGGCGGGGGAAAGGAGTACGCAGTCGCCTTTTTCGGCATTTTTTGTGCAAAGTTCCATTGCCTCATTAAAGTCATCGGCTCTTTCGTAGTTTGTAAAGCCCGCTTTATCGAGTTCCGCGCATATTTTTTCCTTTACGGCGCCGATAACGGCCACATATTTTACTCTGCCCGCAAAGGTTTCTATCCATTCGGCAAAATCGCTGCCTTTATCATAGCCGCCCGCAATAAGGCAGATAGGGCTTTTCATCGCCATAACGGCCTTTATCGAGGCATCGGGGTTTGTGCCCTTGCTGTCGTTATAGTATTTAACGCCGTTTACTTCCTTTACAAATTCTATTCTGTGTTCAACGGCTACAAATTCCCTCAAAGTTTTTCTGATGATATCAAGCGGAACGCCCGCGCACGCACCGCAGGCAATGGCTGCCATGGCATTTTCCACATTATGTCCGCCTATTATGTTCATTTCGTCAATATCAATGACCTTTTCGTCAAAACCGAGGCATCTTATATACATACTCTTTTCGTCGGAGTAAATGCCTTCTTCAAGTTCCTTATCAAGCGAAAAGAATATTACTTTTGCCTTTGTTCGCTTTGCCATATCCCTTGTTGCGGGGTCGTTGTAATTAAGTACGGTAAAATCTTCTTCCGTCTGATTTTCAAAAACCCGTTCCTTTGCAAGTATATAGTTTTCAAGCGTTTTATGTCTGTTTAAATGGTCGGGGGTGATATTAAGCACCGCACTCACCCTCGGACGGAAAGTTTTTATTGTTTCAAGCTGAAAACTCGAAAGTTCGGCAACAAACCAATCTTCGGGGGCCGTGCCCTCTGCGCACTCGGTCAGCGGCGTGCCGATATTGCCGACCGTACCCGCCAATCTGCCCGCATTTTTCATTATCTCGCCAACAAGCGTTGTTGTCGTCGTCTTGCCGTTTGTGCCCGTAATGCCGATAAAAGGCGATTTCGTGAACAAAAAACCCAGTTCCGTCTCGCCGATAACTTCTTTGCCCAATTCGTAAGCCTTTTTTACAAAAGGCAGATCAAGCGGTACACCGGGGCTCATAACCAGCATATCAAAGCCCGCTATCTCTTCTTCGGGGTTTCTGCCCAAAATAAGCGCTATATCGTTTTCTTTAAGCATAGAGGGCTGTTCGCCCAGAAGATCCTCTGTTTTTGCATCCTGCACGGTAACAAACGCGCCGTGTTTTTTAAGCAGCAAGGCGGCAGCGACGCCGCTTTTTGCCATACCGCATACAAGTACTTTTTTATTTTGAAGTTCCATATTTCATTTCTCCATTCTTTTTAAGCAGTAAACATACCGTTTGACGCAAGATAGCCCACCAGGCACAACAGAGCCGTAACAACGTAAAACAGCGTTACCACCTTTGTTTCACTCATACCGCACATCTCAAAATGATGATGTATCGGCGCCATTTTGAAAATTCTTTTGCCGCCCGATATTTTAAAGTAGCTTACCTGTATAATTACCGAAAGCGCCTCGCAAAGGTAAATACCGCCGACAATAAGTATCATAAGCGGCATTTTAAGCAATACCGCGGTACTTGCAACAAAGCCGCCGAGTGCAAGCGACCCCGTGTCGCCCATAAACACCCTTGCGGGATTTGAATTAAACAGTAAAAAGCCCAAAAGTGAGCCTGCCGCAGCGCCGCAGACGGGTACAAGCCCGCTGCCTGCCGAAAGGGCTGCAAACAGGAAAAATACAGCAACCAACAGTGTAACGCCCGATGCCAGACCGTCAAGGCCGTCCGTCAGGTTTACCGCATTTACCGTGCCTACCATAACAAAAAACAAAAACGGCACATACAAAAGTCCCAGATCGAGACGGAAACCGTGTGCAAAAGGCACATATACCTGTGTACCGAGTTTTGCGTATTTTAAGATATACCACGCAAAACCCGCCGTCACAAGCACCTGAAACACTATCTTCTGCCAGGCGCGAAGGCCCAGGTTATGTTTTTTTACTACCTTGATATAATCGTCAATAAAGCCGATCACGCCGTAAAGTAAGGTAATTATTATAACAACGGCCGCATCTGTATTGCCCTTTAAAAACAGTGCCGCACTCACCAAAAACGCAAGCAGTATCATAACACCGCCCATTGTCGGCGTACCCGATTTTTTCTGATGGCTTTGCGGCCCCTCCTCGCGTATTGGCTGACCGAATTTCAGCCTGTGCAGAAAAGGTATTATAATGGGGCATAAAATTATATTTATCACAAATGCGATAAAAACGCTGTAAATTCCTGTTTCTATAGTATACATTTTTGTTTTCTCCCGTTTTTTGTAAATATTAGCGTGTAAGCTTATCCACTATCTTTTTAAAGCCCATACTGTGCGATGCTTTTACCAGCACCGATGCACCGTCGGGGATAACGCTGCTTGTTTCCAGTGTTTTCAAAAACTCGTCTGTGTTTTTATACCAAAGAAATTTTGCAGATGTGTTTTCGCATATTTTTTTGGAATGCTCGCCTATCGCTATCACCAGATCGAGGCCCTCGGTCTCTCTGCCTACCTGCGCGTGCATTTTGTCGGAGTATTCGCCAAGTTCAAGCATATCGCCAAGCACCGCGCATTTAAAGCCCTCCGCCTGTTTCAATACCGCAAGACTTGCCGACATAGAGTCGGGGTTTGCATTGTACGCACCGTCAATTACGGTGTATTTTGGTGTATCTATTATATCCATTCTGCCCGAAGTAGGCACAAATGCCGCAATGCCTGCCGCTATCTCATCGGGTGTAAGCCCGCAGTGCAGACCTACGGCCGCAGCGGAAAGTGCATTTGAAACATTGTGTATGCCCGGCAGCGGGATATTTATATCAAAACTTATCTTTTTGCCGCCAAGTGATGCATTTACGGTGCATCCGATACCTTTAAGCCCGTTTTTGACAATGTTTGAGGCATATATATCGCCGCCGTTTTCATTTACGGAAAAGAAATATGTATTTTCGGCCTTTACTGTCCTAAGCATATCGTTGTCGCCGTTAAGTATTTTGAGGGCATCTTTTTTCATACCGTCAAAAATTTCGCATTTTGCCTTTAAAATGCCCTCGCGCGAACCCAGATTTTCGATATGTGCGGTGCCGACATTCGTTATCACCGCAATATCGGGATGCACTATGTT
>CAMNCZ010000238.1 GCA_946534775.1 uncultured Eubacteriaceae bacterium | reverse complement strand
TTTTTAAACCCCCGTTTTTTATGCTGTTTGCGATAAGGCGAGTGTGGCTTGATTTTATCATATCCTTATCCCCCGCCATAACAAGCGTTTTGGCCTGTATTTTGTTTATCTGCGACGGTTTTATATGCGGTTCCTTGAACATCAGGTAGTAGTAGGCGTTTTGCACCTTGTTGTTTTTATCTATTTTAAGATTTATCCACGACAGGAAATAGCCTATCGCAACAAGTATTTTTGTGCTTAAATTAAAGCCCGAATAATCGAGATTTCCGCCCACAAGCACCAATTTGTCTATTTTGTCGTTGTTTTCGGGCGCAAACAGCATAGCTGCATTTGCACCGTCACTGAATCCAAGTATATCAACTTTGCCCAATTTAAGCGTGTTAAGCACGTTTTCTATATCGACCGCCATTTTGTTAAGGCTAAGTTCTCCGTCGCCTATCGTTGATTGGCCGTGGCCGCGGCTGTCTATGACAAGTAGGTCAAAATATTCGCTTAAAATCGGGATATGTTTTGTGAAACTTTTGCCGCTTTCGGCATTGCCGTGCAGCAAAACAAGGGTCTTTGGTTTGTTGTTTAAATACAGCTCATAATAGATGTCGGCACTGCCCGACCTTATTTTTCCCGTATGCTGCGCCATAACTAAAAGTCCAGATCTATATTGAGGTCTTTAACACTCAGGTTATAGAACTCCGCAAGTATCTCGACAAAATAAAGACCCGTTTCTAAGTAAATGTAAACATTTTTGTCCAGCATAAGCTTGTGAAATTCCTGCGAAAGATAGCGTTCCTGCGAAAAAGTCGCATTTCCGTTTTTCACCTCAAACAAAAATTTTGTATGTTTTTCAAGAAAACTGTCTACCTTGTTTTTAAGCTGCTTGTTCGCGAGGATAGCGGAACGCGCCTCTTGATATTCCTTATAGCGCTCCGTTTCCTTGATAAGGTTTGATATTTGGTTGCCCATATTTCTTGCCAGTTCTTCAAATTTATCCATAGTATCACCCCTGTTTTTCAAGATATTTCACGGAGACCCGCTTTACAAGCCATACCCCGTTTACGGAAAGATAAAACTTTATCCCGTCTTTTGCCATTTCCGCTGCATTTACCTTGTATATAACGGGCTTACCGTGTCTTTTTCCCACGGTCAAGGCCGTTTCTTTATCCTTTGACAGATGTACATATAATCTGCTTTTGGGGATAAGCCCCTGTTTATCTATTGAAGAAACATATTTTTCTCCCGTGCCGTGCCATAGTATATCGGGCGGCAGCTTTTCTTCAAGTTCCGCATCAACGGGTATCGAATGACCCTGATTGGCGCGGATAAGCGTTTTATCATCGTTAAAACTGTATCGCTGCTTGTTGTCGGTACGGACTATTTCTTCCAATATTTCCATATTTATACTGCGGGTTTTTTGAATACCCGCAATAAGCTCATCAACCTTCGCCCAACCGTGTTCATCAAGTTTTATGCCTACAGTCTGCGGCTTGTGGCGAAGTATCAGGCTGATAAATCTGCTTAGATCGGTATTGCTCATTTTATAAATTTATCTCCGTTATTATTGGCAGTATCATCGGGCTGCGCTTTGTCTTTTTCCATAAGAAATCGCGCAGGGTATCTTTAATGACGGTTTTGATATAACTCCAATCGCTGACATTTCTGCCGTCAAGGCCGTTAAGTGCCTCGCTTACGACCTCACGCGCCTCGATTATAAGCTGCTCGGACTCACGCACATATACAAAGCCGCGGCTGATGATATCGGGGCCGCTTAAAATAGCTCCGCTGTATTTTTCCATAGCCACAACAACTATCATAAGGCCGTCCTGCGAAAGATGCTTTCTGTCGCGAAGCACGATATTTCCTACATCACCCACGCCCAGACCGTCAACAAATACCTGGCCGCTCTGTACCGCAGCGGGCAGAATTTTGCCGCCCTGCTTGTTTATTTCAAGCACGTCGCCGTTTGCCATTACAAACACGTTTTCTTTGGGCATACCCATATCCATTACCAGCTGACGGTGCTGTATAAGCATTTTGTACTCGCCGTGAACGGGCATAACGTATTTAGGCTTTAAAAGCGCATGCAAAATTTTTATTTCCTCCTGCCTTGCGTGCCCCGAAACGTGTACGTCCATAAGTCCGTCGTAAATAACATCCGCGCCCTTTTTAAGCAGCTCGTTTATCACGCGGTACACGTTTTTCTCGTTGCCCGGGATAGGCGTTGCGCTGATTATGACTTTGTCCCCCGGACGTATCTCCACCTGTCTGTGGTCGCCGCTTGCAACACGCGACAGTGCCGACATCGTTTCGCCCTGACTGCCCGTTGTGATGATAACAAGCCGGTTATCGGCGTATTTGTTTATCTCTGCCGCATCAATAAGCATACTTTCGTCAAGTTTTAGATATCCAAGCTCGATAGCCGTTTTTACAACATTCGACATACTGCGGCCTATAACGCACACCTTGCGATTATGCTCCGCCGCGCAGTTTATTATCTGCTGTATCCTGTCGATATTTGACGAAAAAGTTGCCACCATTATACGCTGATCTTCGCTCTCGTCAAAAATCTTTTTAAATATCGGGCCTACGTTGCTCTCGCTCATTGTATAGCCCTTTAATTCAACATTTGTACTTTCGCACATAAAAAGCAAAACGCCCTTTTTGCCCAGTTCCGCAAAGCGCTGCAAGTCTATCGGCTCACCCTGTATGGGGGTATGGTCTATCTTAAAGTCACCCGAGTGTACCACAAGGCCTGCGGGCGTATAAAGCGCAATAGCCACCGAATCCGCTATACTGTGTGTTGAACGTATAAACTCCGCCTTAAAATGCTTGCCAAGCGTTATCGTATCGCCCGCGTTTACGTTCACCCTCTCGACCGTATTTAAAAGATTGTGCTCTTTCAGCTTTGTTTCGACAAGGCCTATCGTCAGCCTTGTGCCGTAAACGGGCACATTTATCTCCCTGAAAAAATACGGCAGCGAACCTATATGGTCCTCGTGACCGTGAGTAAGCACAACACCCAAAATTTTATCCTTGTTTTTTACAAGATACGAAAAATCGGGTATTACCAGGTCGATACCCGGCATATCATCCTCGGGAAAAGCAACGCCGCAGTCGATTATCACAATTTCGTCCTCATACTCGAATGCGGTTATGTTTTTTCCTATCTCATGCAGGCCGCCCAGGGGGATGACCTTTAACTTTGGCTTTGGCTGCGCGGGTGTTCTCGGTGCCCTCTTTTGCTTTAACTGCGGTTTTCTTAAATTAAATGCCAAGACATTCACTCCTTTTTAATTTCGATGTATTTTTACTTAATTTTTATAGTCAATGATATTCGTATTCCGCAGAAATAAATTTCTGCTACATACTCATAACCAACGGAATTGCAAGCAATTCCAAATTCAGTGGGAGCTTGAACTCCCACTGAATTTTAAGTAAGCACCCCCGCTTTAGAAGCGGGGGACTTC
>CAMNCZ010000237.1 GCA_946534775.1 uncultured Eubacteriaceae bacterium | reverse complement strand
GCTTTGGGGCGAACTTGATTATCTTGTGATAGATATGCCGCCGGGAACGGGAGAAGTCAGCCTTACGGTTATGCAGAACATTCCTTTAAGCGGCGTAATTATGGTAACGCTGCCGCAGGATATGGTTGGGATGATAGTGACAAAATCGCTTAATATGGTGCGTATGCTCAATATCCCTGTTTACGGACTTGTGCAGAATATGAGTTATGTGAAATGTCCGCACTGCGGCGAAAAGATAAATATTTTCGGCGCAGATACAAGCAATATAGTGCTTGAACAGGGTATACCGCTTTTGGGTGAACTTCCCACAAATGCAGACCTTGCGGCGCTTTCGGGCGGCAGCGGCGAAATAACCGACCCCGAAATAGCGCAGGTATTTGATGCAATAGTCAAAACTATAGAAGCATAAATTATAAGCGGAGGTATTTATTATGGAAAAACGACTTCCCAATCCGGCATTTCTTTTTCCTACGATTATATGTGTTGTGCTTGCGATATGTTCGCTTTTTGTAGTGCATCTGCAAAGCACAAAATGGAGTGAGTTCAAACAGAATGCGCAGGAAACAACAGCGGTCATTACGGATATAAAGACAAAACGCACAAGAAACGGCACAAAAAAAAGAAAGACAAAACACATTGTGAATGTCAGATATACGGTTGACGGGCAGGAATACAATACAAGGCTCAATTATTACTCAAGCGGTATGCACGAGGGCGGCGAAGTTAAATTATACTACGACCCCGAAAATCCTTCCGAAACTATGTCGGACCCGACGGTCTCAAATATTGTACTGTCCGTGCTTGGGGTGATATTACTGATCGTGGGTTTTGCGATACCGCTTTCCGAATTAAAGAGGTGTGTTTTTGCAAACAGGCTTATTGCAAACAACAACTTTTATCTTTGTGATGATTGGGTGGAGGAAACGGCGCCCGTTACGGTAAACGGCGTAAGATATCATCAGATAACGTGCAGGATAGTTGATGACAGGGGGAATGAGTATACATACAGGTCTCAGTCGTTCAACCCGAGTAAATCGCCGTATAAAGCGGGGGATAAAATAAAGATCTATGTCGATCTTTTTGAAGATCCCACAAACTACTATATTTCCAAAAATCCTGTAAGAGATGAATATTTATGATAAAAAACGGCTTTTCCCAAACGTTTGGGAAAAGCCGTTATCTTTTTATTTGGATTGATGTTTGCTGTAAGGTTTGTTATTTTTTTCAAGGAATGTATCGATACGCTTAACGGGGTTGAGCAGGTCACTCATAGTTTTGTTTCTGTAAAGCGTATTTATAATAAGTGCGATATATTTAGACATATCGGCAACTACATACCAATCCCTGTTTTTAAGTTCGGGGTTGTTATATACAAGGTTTGTCGAAAATATCTTTTCAAAATAACCTTCTTCGTAAGCTTTGTCAAATTTTTCAAGCCCGTCTACAAAAAGTGCGAATGTTACAAAAACGAAAATGCGCTTTGCGCCGCGTTCTTTAAGCTTTTTGGCAACATCGATAATACTTTCGCCCGATGCGATCATATCGTCAACAACGATACAGTCCATACCCTCAACGCTGTCACCGAGGAAATCGTGGCTGATGATAGGGTTGTGACCGTTTATAACTACCGAGTAATCACGTCTTTTATAGAACATACCCATTTCAAGGCCGAGTATGGAGGAGTAGTAAATACTTCTGCCCATACCGCCCTCGTCGGGGGATATCATCATAAGTTTGTGTTTGTCAAATTCAATATCGGGAACATTGCGAACGATAGCCTTTATAAACTGATAGTAAGGCTGAGCATTTTCAAAGCCCGAAAGGGGAATTGAGTTCTGTACACGGGGATCGTGTGCATCAAATGTTATTATGTTGTCAACGCCCATATTTGTAAGTTCCTGCAATGCGAGTGCGCAGTCGAGTGATTCCCTTGCGTTGCGCTTGTGCTGACGGCCCTCATAAAGCATAGGCATAATAACGGTAACGCGTTTTGCCTTGCCGCCGATAGCAGCCACAACACGTTTAAGGTCCGCATAATGGTCGTCGGGACTCATAGGTACTTCCATACCGTACATTTTGTATGTTTTGCCGTAGTTAAATACATCACAGATTATGTAGATATCAAAGCCACGCACCGATTCATAAATAACGGACTTGGCTTCACCCGAACTGAAACGCGGGCAGGCAAAATCAATTTTAAAAGTATCGATATCTTCGTTAAATTCTTCCTTAAACCATTGTTTAAGATACTCGTCGATATGGCGTGTTTTATCTTCGCAGCCGCGCATACCAATAAGGCCGAGTTTTCCTACTGGGTGTTTACGAATACTGTTCATTTGTTTTCTCCTTTTGTCGGTATAAAGGTTGAGGGTTACAAAAAACTTCCCTATATACAGTATACCATTATCTCAGAATTTTTCAATTTGGAAATTTAAATAAAATTTTTTGTCAAAACAAAGGGTTTATTGTCAAAATTTAGAGTTTGTGTAAACTCATTCTATTTTCAAGAAATTGTGAAGTATAACTGCGCCTTTAAAACAGAAAATATATTTGAAATATGTTTAAAAGAAGGTGCTGTGTGATGAAAAATATTAAAAATGTTGTATTTGGTGCGCTTATATCGGCTGTTTTGATAAGTTTGCCGCTTGACCGAACGGCGGCAGAAGCAAAAATTGTGAACATAAATACGCTTGGCGGCAGTGAGTATGTTCCCGTAGGCGAAACGGTGGGCATAGTGCTTGAGACCGACGGTGTACTGGTGCTGGGAACGGGCAGCGTAAGGGATAGTGCGGGCAATGAAAGTGAGCCGTGCAAAGGTATTTTAAGAAGCGGGGATATGATAAAAAGCATAAACGGCATACAGGTAAATACAAAAGAAGAACTTGCCGATGCCGTAAAACTTGCACCTTCGGGGGTAAGTATAAAGATAGACAGGCTTGAAAGACCGATATATATAAAACCCGTTATCACAAAGGAAAATATACCGCTGCTGGGGCTTTGGGTGCGTGACAGTACGCAGGGAATAGGTACGATAACATACTACAGAAAAAGCGACGATGCTTTCGGTGCACTCGGACATCCCGTGACAGATGTGGATACGGGCAGTATTATGCAGATAAAGGGCGGCAGCTTATATCCCGTAATTATGCAGGGAGTTGTTAAGGGAGAAAAAGGTATGGCAGGCGAACTGGCAGGCAGAAACGCAGACAATGCCTTGCTGCTTGGAACGGCGGACAAAAACAGCAAAGCCGGTGTGTACGGCAAATTGACTGCCGATGGCAAAAAAATGATGCAGGGAAAAGCTATGCCCATTGCCTTCAAAGAAAATGTGGAGAAAGGCAAAGCCGCAATACTTGCCGATATAGACGGCCAAGGCGTAAAGCAATATTCTATTGAGATAGAGGGAATAAACAGTTTTGCCAAAAATACAACAAAAGGTATGATAATAAAAATAACCGACAGCCGTCTTAT
>CAMNCZ010000236.1 GCA_946534775.1 uncultured Eubacteriaceae bacterium | reverse complement strand
ATAAGAAAATAAAAGACCCATATATATTGTCACAGCTTAAATAACTTGTGCTAAGGAAACACTGATTTAAGGTCGAAAAAATAAAATTTACAAAAATTATGGGCACTCACATTCACCTAAAACCGCTTTACAAGCGGTTTATACGGTTGGTTCGTTATAATTTTTGCCGCTAAAGCTAAATTTTATTTTTCCTTTTTGAATTAATCAGTGTTTCCCTAAATTCTTTGTCTTACCGCCTCATATATCATTATTCCCGCCGCAACTGCCGCATTCATCGACTCCGCCTTGCCCGGCATAGGTATTTTTACAAGTTCCTCTGCCATATCCGACACTTCGCCGCTTATGCCGTTTGCCTCGTTTCCTATAATTATGCCGATACTTCCCGTCATATCCGTTTCGTACAGGCTTTTTTCGCCTTTAAGATGCGCGGCGAAAGTTTTTAAACCGCTGTTTTTTAAAAAATCACACAAAGCGACATTTCTGTATACGGGCAGATGAAATATCGAACCCATAGTGCTTCTTATCGTTTTTAAATTATACGGGTCGGCACAGCCCTCCGACAGTATCACGGCATCAGCGCCCGCCGCATCGGCCGTGCGTATTATCGTACCCAGATTTCCCGGGTCGGCTACCCTGTCAAGTATAATAATGAAAGATTTTTCTTTGTTTATATCTTTTAAGTCGTATTCGGGTATTTTGCATACACCCAGTATACCCTGCGGCGTCACTGTGTCCGATATCTTGTCAAAAACCGCATTTGTTGTTGTATAAACTTTTTTATACCGACCGAGTTCCCCGTCAAAGTCCTCCCTTGCAAGCACATATTCTGGCTCGCATTCACTTATCAGTCTTTCGCCTTCAACAATAAACAGCCCCGTTCTGTCGCGATATTTTTTTTGCTTCAGGCTGTTTATCTCTTTTATTATTTTATTTTGTGAACTTTCTATATACATTGCCTGTCCTCAATATGAATTTTTTATATATAAAACTTGCAAAGTTTTAATTTTACCATTGTCAAACAAAAAATAATATGATATAATTACTTATATATAATTATTTACATTATAACACAAAAACTTATTTATTTCAACAACAAAAAGGAGTGTTTATATGTCGGGCTCCACATTCGGAAATATTTTTAAAATAACCACCTGGGGCGAATCCCACGGGAAAGGGCTTGGCGTTGTGATAGACGGCTGTCCTGCGGGTATACCGCTTTGCGAGGAAGATATACAGCGGGATATGGACAGGCGAAAGCCCGGACAAAGCCGCTTTACCACACAGCGCAGCGAAGCCGACAAAATAGAGATAATGTCGGGTGTTTTTGAGGGAAAAACAACGGGAACGCCTATTTCATTAATGGTTTTAAATACGGACCAGCGTTCGCGCGATTATTCCGCAATATGCGATATATACCGTCCCGGACACGCAGATTACGGGTTTGAAACAAAATACGGTTTTCGCGATTACCGCGGAGGCGGCCGTTCCTCGGCAAGGGAAACGCTTGCAAGGGTCGCTGCGGGCGCGGTAGCAAGGAAAATACTGACTCAACTCGGTATTTGCGTAGATGCGTACACAGTTTCCGTAAACGATATAATGATCGACCGAAATAATTTCGATTTGAACGAACGTTTTAATAACCCTGTTGTTATGCCCGATAAAAATGCGGCAGAACGCGCTGCGGAACTGTTGGACAAAGCAATAAAAAGCCTTGACAGCGTAGGCGGCGTTATAGAATGTAAGGTAACGGGGCTGCCTGCGGGCATCGGCGAACCCGTCTTTGACAAGCTGGACGCAAGCCTCGGCAGAGCGATATTTTCTATAGGCGCTGTAAAAGGCGTTGAATTTGGTGTTGGTTTTGAGGCCGCAAAATTATTCGGCAGCCAAAACAACGACCCATTCTTCAGCGAAAACGGCGAGATAAAAAAGCGCACCAACAACTCGGGCGGTGTACTCGGCGGCATATCAGACGGAAGCGAACTTATCTTAAAAGCGGCTTTCAAGCCCACTCCGTCAATTTCACAGCCACAATATACCGTAAACAACAAAAACGAAAACACACAAATAGAGATAAAAGGCCGACACGACCCCATAGTAGTCCCGCGCGCGGTGATAGTTGTCGAAGCTATGACCGCAATAACACTTGTCGATCTGCTGCTTATGAATATGTCGGCAAAAATTGAAAATGTCAAAAAAATATACAACAAATAAAAGGAGAGTACACAAATGTCAAAATTAAACACAAAAGTTACGGACTCGGTAAACTTTTTTCAGGGCAACGACCCCAAAAAGCTTGTCGAAGAGTACGGCAGTCCCTTGTATGTTTATAATGAAAGAATACTGCGCGAACGCTGCCGCGAAATAAAAAACCTTGTTTCCTATCCGCATTTTTCGGTAAACTACTCCACCAAGGCAAACAACAACCTTGCATTTTTGCAGATAGTACGCGAGGAAGGTCTTAATGTGGATGCAATGAGTCCCGGTGAAGCACACGTTGAGTTTATGGCAGGTTTCAAGCCCGAACAGATATTTTTTATCAGCAACAACGTTTCAAAAGAGGAAATGCAGTACGCGATCGACCACGATATCACTTTAAGCGTTGACTCGCTTTCTCAGCTTGAACAGTATGGTCAGCTCAACCCCGGCGGCAGGGTCGCAGCTCGCTTTAACGGCGGTGTCGGCGCAGGCCACCACGAAAAAGTCGTTACTGCGGGCAAAAAGACAAAGTTTGCCATTAATCCCGAGTATATCCCCGAATTTAAAGAGATACTCAAAAAATACGATTTAAAACTTGTCGGCATAAATCAGCATATCGGCTCGCTTTTTATGGAGGGTGACAAATATATCGAAGGTGTCAAAGCCATACTCAATATAGCAAAAGAATTTGACGATCTTGAATTTGTCGATTTAGGCGGCGGTTTCGGCATCCCCTACGAAAAACTCAACGATCAGCCCCGACTTGATTTGAAGGATTTAGGCGAAAAACTTTCAAAAATATTATTTGACTTTGCAAAGGAATACGGAAAAGAACTCACATTCAAGGTTGAACCCGGCCGCTATATCTCGGCAGAGTGTTCCGTACTTTTGGGCACAGTACACGCAGTAAAACAAAACAACGTACATAAATTTGCGGGCACCGACCTCGGTTTCAACGTACTTGCAAGGCCGATGATGTATGATTCTCACCACGATATCGAAGTTTACAACAACAGCGATGATACCGAGGAAATAACCGTTGTCGGCAATATCTGCGAAAGCGGCGATATTATTGCACACGACAGAGTTCTTCCCAAGGTTGCGGAGGGTGATGTTATCGGTGTGCTTGACGCAGGCGCTTACGGCTACTCTATGGCATCAAACTACAATAACCGCCTTCGCCCCGCAGAAATACTTATACGCGAAAACGGCGAAGTTGTCCTGACAAGAAAACGCGATACTTTTGAAGACCTTACAAGAAACTTTATACCGCTTAAATAA
>CAMNCZ010000235.1 GCA_946534775.1 uncultured Eubacteriaceae bacterium | reverse complement strand
TTTACGAAATTTTTATGGGCCGATATTATTTTACAAAATATTTACAAACAGATTTATGCTTGTTGCTTTTTTTCTTGGTGGTTATGCCCCCCCAAGAAAAAATAGGGAAACTCAAAAAACAAATATATTGCGTTTAATATGATTATATAGTATAATTAAAATAAGACTATTTTGACAAAGAACTGAAAATGCGCCATGGGGTCGGATTTTCAGAAAGGAGGGTAAATCTATGAACTATGTTAAAAGAATATTTGCCGTTATGTTTACGGCAATGGCGGTAATGCTGATGCAAAATACGGTTTTTGCGGGATTTATAAGCGATTTGGGCCTTGAACGCGACAGTGACGGCTACTATCTTGTAAACACCTATCAGGAACTTAAAGATGCTGTCAACAGCTATGGCGCAAAGAAGATACGTCTTAATGCCGACATTATAAACGCAAACGATACGATAAACAATAATTATATTGAAAACCAAGGCGATACGGTTCTTGACCTTAACGGCAAACGGCTTGTCAGAAGCGGTGTCTATGTAGACGCGAAATTGATTTACTGCCAACGAGGTACACTCACCATAGAAGACAGTTCGGGCGATAACAGCGGCACCTGCGAATTTACGGCACATTATGGCAATTTCATAGGGGTTGTATATTTGGATAACAACGGAAGAGTGACTATCAACGGCGGTACATTCAAAATGAACGGCAGTCCCTACAGCGGTCCGCAGGAGAGAGCCGCAGTATATGTAGGTTCGGCCGCAAATGCCGTAATAAACGGCGGTGTATTTGACGCAACGGACGCAAGCGGCGGTGTCTGTGTTTTTATGCACTCGTATAACGATGAGTATGGATTGCCGAATGTAGAGATAAACGGCGGTACATTCAGATCGGACAGTCACTGTTTGAATATATTGCAGCTTGGCAAATACAACGGTCTTACCCCTATAATACTGGTAAACGGCGGAGATTTTTACTCAAAGCAAGATCACTTTTCCTACGTATCCAACGACTGGGGTATGGTTGCTATATTCGGCGGTAAAATACCTTACGGCAACCTTAATGCAAGCCAGCGTACATTCGCACCGGATATCAGAAAAACGACATTCACCGAAAACGGTATGAAGTATTACCAAGTCAAACAGCCGACTTATATAACGACCGATTCTTTAACCGTCAACGACAGGACAGAATTTGTCGCTGCGGTGTTGGCGTTCCCAAAAATGAAGAGTTATCTGAAAAGCAATATGTCCGAAGAAGAGTATGCCGAGATCGAAGAGGTATATGCATCACCGCAGAAATTAAGGGTAAACGAAGATACCAAATTCGGCATATCCAATCTTTCAAGCAGGAACGATACTGTGACATGGTATTTATCCAATGATAACGAAAACTGGTCGGTAGTCGGCAGGGATACATCATACACCTTTACCTGCCCCGACGAGGTCTGCACAAAATACCTTAAAGCGGTCACAAATATCCCCGACGAGGATTATTCTAATACGGATATCATAAAACTTGATATAGTGCCAAAACCCGTAATACTTCAACAGCCCATAAACAATGCCACCGTTTTTTATGTGAACGCAAAAAACGCCGAGACCTATCAATGGTTATTCCAAGATCAATACGGACACAACTATACATGGGAGCAGGCAAAGGAAAAGGGCTGGGGCTATCCCGTTGACGGCAGCGAAAACACTTCAGTGCTGTATCTTACATCGATAGGTCACGGGCTTGAGGGCAAGCGGGTATACTGTCAAGTCGAGGGCAACGGCTATACCGTTTTTTCGGATAAGGCAACGATAGGTACATTTAAGGAGTTGGGTACACATCTTAATATTTTCGACCTTCAGCTGCCGTTCCCGGGTGTTGAATTCAGCACGGCGGGTGCGTATACCGACAGCCCGGGCTACGAGCTTGAAAGTCTGAAACTTGTATACGGAGCGGAACTTACCGAAGTTACGGACAAGTATGTAAACTTTGACAATGAAAATTCGTATTGTTATCACGCGGTGTTCAGACCGATAAACGGATGGTGCTTTACGGAAGACAGCATTTCAAGCAAATACAACATAAACGGTTTTATAGCAGGTACAAACAAAGCGTATCAATATACGGGCACCATCAACAGAAAACTTGTTGACGGAAAAGTGAGCGTATTGCTTGTTCCTAAGTTGGATAACGCCCTTTACCGCAATACAAAGGCAATGCGTGTTACGACAACTCAAAACTCCGTTTCGGTAAGGAATTTTTACGAAAAAACCGTTGCGGGGCTGGAGGAACTTGATGTTTTGGGTGCGCCGACTTACAATTACAGCCTTGATGGAAAAAATTGGTATTCTTTCTCCGAAATCAACGGCGGGGCGGGGCCTTTCGGCGGACTTTTGCAAAATACCGAATACACGGTTTACTTTAAAAACGCCGATACGGGCTATATTTTCAAAACAATGTCCGTTAAAACGCTTTCACTGCCTGGCGACGTTGACGAAAACGGCAAGGTCGAAAAAGCCGATGCCGAGCTTTTGCTTGAGCATATATCAAACGAAACGACAGCGGAGCTTAGCAGCAGTCAAAAAGGTGTTGCGGATGTTTATAAAGATAACAAAATAGATCTGCTTGATGTAACGGCAATTATGCAAATACTTGAATAATGCTAAAAAAGGGTCGTCAATATTGGCGGCCCTTTTATATTATTATATGTCATTAAGTTTTATGTCATTAAGCATTTTTATTGTGTCAAGTACGGTTATCTCGCCGTCAAGGTCGTAGTCAAGCAGCGCCTTGGTGTTGATATCGGTCTCGTTTACCGTGCGTGTGCCGTCTGCGTATTCAAGCATAGTTACGGCATCACTGTCGGTCAGTTCCCTGCTGCTGTCCATATCGCCGATGTATTTGTAAGTTGTGTTTGTATCTTTGGTGAAGGTCTCGGCTGCGGAATCTTTGTGGCAGTACACGGTTAAAAAATATATCGGTAAACTGTCATATAATTTTTCGCTGAGGTCCGTTGCCGATCTCGGCAGTGCCAGAACGCGCAGCGACGAGCTGTAAAACGCGTTGGCACCAATGTGGGTAACGCCCTCGGGCACGGTGACATATTTAAGCCTTGTCGCGCCTAAAGCCCAGTCGGCTATATAGGTAACGGTGCTTGGGATATGCACTTCTTCCAACGGGCAGTAGGCAAAAACCATAATGTTAAGTCTTGTTATGCCCTCGGGGATATTTACTTTTTTAAGCTTGCAAAAACTGAAAGCGTAAGGCCCGAGATACTGCACGCTGTCGGGGATATCGGCCTCGGCAAGCGAGGTACATTTGTAAAACGCACTTATGCCTATGGAAGTGAGCGTATCGGGAAAAACGACCTTTTCAAGCGAGGAATCGCCGTAGAAAACGCTGCCGCCTATACTTTTTATGCCTGTAGGTATAACTATGCTTTTAAGCGAGGTACAGCCGAAAAATGCGCCGTCTGCTATGCTGTTGAGT
>CAMNCZ010000234.1 GCA_946534775.1 uncultured Eubacteriaceae bacterium | reverse complement strand
CGTTACTTATACCATTGATGATGAAGGCACAATGATTATCAGCGGCAATGGTGCTGTAGCGGGTGCGCCTTTGCTTTTTTCGGACAGCACTACGCATAACAGCGTTAAAAGGGTCGTGTTTGCGGAGGGCAGCAATGTTACATCAATAGGCAACGCTATTTTTGTAAACTGCCCAAACCTTATCAGTGTTGATATACCCGAGACAGTAACATCTATAGGTAGTTCCGCATTTTCAAATTGTTCAAGCCTTCAGACCGTAAATATAAACGGTGCCATTGAAAAAATAGATGCAAGCACATTTTCAGGCTGCGCAAAACTCAGTTCGATAGTGATACCGGAAGGGGTAAAAGAAATAGGCGAAAATGCGTTTTATGGATGCAACTCAATTACTTCGCTTGAGCTGCCCGAAAGTCTTACTACAATAGGAAACAAAGCATTCCAGAAAATGGAATCACTGAAAAGTCTTACAATACCCGCAAATGTTACCTCAATAGGCAGTGAGGCTTTCTCGACTGTTTTTGCTGCGGAAACACCCGAGATCGTTTTCGAGGGTGATGATGCGATAACTTTTGGCGAAAATGCATTTTACGGATTAAAAAACACTATCTCTGTTTCTATCCCCGAGGGTTCTCTTTGCGGTGATGAAATAATACTTGAACACATTACAGACGGCAAGTATACAAAGGTATTCGGTGATGCAGATGTATTGCCGAAATCACAAGGCTATGGCATAACACCCGAAGCGGTGCTGAAATTTATCTGCGGTATCGGTGAACTTGACCCCGCACAGCAGTCTGCTGCTAAGGTCAATGATGATAATGTGGTGAATATTCTTGATGTTATTGCACTGCTTGGCGGCAAATAATATTTTTGGCGGCGTACCTATTGGTATACCGCCTTTTTCGTTTTTTCAAAAATTAAATATTGAGATTTACGCGGGTTTTTGATATAATAAAAGGGGACCTATAAAAATTGCTTTGAAGCAGCTATTGGGAAATTCGTCAAGTTATGCAAAAAAATGAATTTTTAGAGGGGCCCTGAAGTGAGACAGTTTACAACAAAACCGAAAGGAAGCGCTCCAAAATGAAGATCACTGCCGTAACACCGCAGAAAAAGCGGGAGAATCGATACAATGTTTTTATAGACAACGAGTTTGCTTTTGGCATTGACGGGGTCGATCTGCTGTATTACAAGCTTAAAGAGGGCAGCGAACTTTCGCGGGAACGCTTTGATATGATAACCGAGGAGCTTATTTTTGTAAAAGCGCGGGAAAAGGCGCTGAAATTTATAGACTATAAACAGCGCACCGAAAAAGAAGTCAGAAAAAAGCTTGAGGACGACTATTCGCCCGAAATTATACAGCGCGTTATGGAGATGCTGAAAAAATATAAAATAGTCGATGATGAAAACTATGCAAGGCTTTATATAAATGACTGCCTTAAACTGAAAGGCTGGGGCAGACAGCGCATTTTAAACGAACTTGCCGCAAAAGGGATAGACCGCGAAAAGGCGGCGCCTCTGCTTGAGGGCACTGATGACATAATGCTCGAAAAGGCAAAAAAACTTGTTGAAAAGCGCGTAAAAGGCAGTATTGCCGATATGAAGGAATATAAAAAACATCTGGATTTTCTTGTAAGACGCGGCTTTGACTATGAAACGGCAAAGGCCGCACTTGATGTGAAAAAGGATGCAGATATCGAGGATCCCTGAAAATGAAACGGGATGTCGGATTTTCGGATAGGAGGACTAATATGTCGGGATTTTTTATTTCGATAGAGGGAACGGACGGTTCGGGAAAGTCTACGCAGATACGTTTACTTGAAAAATATTTCAAAGAAAAAGGCTTTTATGTCGTCTGCACGCGCGAACCGGGCGGAAACCCCATAAGCGAGAAAATACGCGAAATTATAATAGACAAGGAAAACGTGGGTATGACGGCCGTTACCGAGGCGCTTCTTTACGCGGCGGCAAGGGCGCAGCACGTTTCAAACGATATACTGCCCGTACTTAACGACGGCGGCATTGTGATAAGCGACCGTTTTCTGGATTCCAGCCTGGTCTATCAGGGCTATGCCCGCGGCTTGGGCATAAAAACGGTAAAGGATATAAACCGCTATGCGGTGGACGGGCTCGAACCCGATATGACTTTCTTTCTGCGACTTAAACCGCAGGACGGCATAAAGCGCAAACAGGCTCAGCAGGAACTTGACCGCATGGAAAGCGAGGACGAGAAATTTCACGCAATGGTATACAGCGGTTATATGCAGCTTGTACGCCGCAATAAAGGCCGTATACACGTTATTGACGCGCTTAAAAGCGTTGAGGAGATACACAGCGAAATAACGGGCGCGATAGAACGCCTTTTTAAAGAAAAAGGGATATAAGTGAACAGTTACGACAGTATCATAAACAATGAAATTTTGATAAAAAGCCTTAAAACGGCGGTAAAGCACGACCGTGTGAGTCACGCTTATATTTTTGACGGCGAGCGCGGTATGGGGAAGAAAAGTATCGCATACGCTTTCGCCAAAACCCTTAACTGCGAGCGCGGCGGAGAAACTGCCTGCGGAGAATGTCTTGCCTGCCGCAGCTTTGACGACGGGAACTTCCCCGATGTTTTTTATGTCGGACCCGAAAATGGCGTTATCAAGGTTGACGAGATCAAGGAAAATATAAATACGCAGGTGCTTACAAGCCCGTACAGCGGCAAATACAAAATTTTTATAATAGACGATGCCGAAAAAATGAACGCGGCGGCGCAGAACGCATTTTTGAAAACGCTGGAAGAACCGCCCGAGTATGTGATTTTTTTACTGCTTACGCAAAATTTCAACGGCCTTTTGCCGACTATACTTTCGCGCTGTGTTATGTTTAAAATGCAGCCCGTTCCGCAGGCGGATATAAAACGCTATCTTATAAAAAACGGCAGCGGCGAGGGTGAGGCGGATATGCTGTCACACTATGCCTGCGGCGCAGTCGGCCGTGCACTTGAACTGCGCGGGTCGGATAAATTTGCGGAGATAACGGCGTTTGCCTTTGATATCAGCCTTGGTATAAAGGACTGGGACGTGGTGGAACTTTACAGGCGTACTGCCGTATTAAAAGAAAAAAAAGAAGAGGCGCCCGCGATCCTGCGTGTTTTAAGCTATATTTTCCGAGATGCGCTTATCTACAAAATGACGGGGGCCGAAAAATATCTTATCCATTCGCACAGAATTGCCGATATGAAAGATATCTGCAAAAAATTCAGCACAAGGCAGCTTATGCGCGCCTGCGATGCCATAGAACACGCCTCGGTGCGTATGGCGGCCAAAATGGATATGCAGTTTACAGCCGAACAGCTGTATTATTCGATAAAAGAGAGGTAAATTATCATTTATACTCGTTGCTTTTTTTCTTGGGGGTTATGCACCCCCAAACCCCACACTTACTTTCTGAGAAAGTAAGCAAAGCATTGCCGCGAATAAGGGTGTTGTTAT
>CAMNCZ010000233.1 GCA_946534775.1 uncultured Eubacteriaceae bacterium | reverse complement strand
CTAAATAAAAATATTGACCGCAGGTTTTGAGATAGTCAAGGCCTGCGGTTTTTTATTTATGTTTTGCATATTCTAAATATATGAATATTTATCAATAAAAATTTGATTTTTTCCTCTGCTTATGTTATAATTATGAAAAATACACAAATTCGGGCTTACCGACAAATTAAGGAGTTGACATATATGCAGATATATCCCGCTATAGATATAATCGACGGCAAGGCAGTTCGCCTTACACAGGGCAGTTTTGACAAGGTGGAAGTCTTTAACGACGACCCCGTTTCGGCTGCCGAAAAATGGGTAAAAAAAGGGGCGACCTACATTCACCTTGTGGATCTTGACGGCGCACGCTACGGCAAAAGCTTTGTTATAGATATAATAAAAAATATACGCAGAAACTTCGATATACCCATCGAAACAGGCGGCGGTGTACGCACTATGCAGGACATTGACGACCGTATCGAAGCAGGCGCTTCCCGCGTTATCATCGGCACTGCTGCCGTTAAAAGTCCCTGGCTTGTGGAAGATGCCGTCAAACAGTATGGCACAAAGATCGCACTTGGGGTAGATGCCAAAAACGGTATGGCCGCAATTTCCGGTTGGGAGGAAGTAAGCGAGATATCCGCAGTCGATCTTTGCCTTAAAATGAAAGCTTACGGTGTTAAAGATGTTATCTACACAGATATTTCAAAAGACGGTATGATGAGCGGTCCGAACATCACAGCCACAAAAGAACTTATCGAAAAAACGGGTATGGACATTATTGCAAGCGGCGGTGTCAGCACAATGAAAGACCTTGAAAACGTACAGTCCATCGGTGCGGCAGGCGTCATCATCGGCAAAGCGCTGTTCAACGGCGCCCTTGATTTAGAGGAAGTTATCAAAAAATTTCAATAAACCTATTTTTTTGAAAGGCAGGCGATATAATGACACAAAAAAAGACAAATTGGACTCAACTGATTTTTTCGTATTTTTTTATAACGCTTGGCTCCATAATAGCCGCATTCGCAATCGAGGAATTTTTGGTCGCAAAGCAGATACTTGACGGCGGCATAGTAGGTATTTCCATCATTTTAAATAACCTTACAAAAATACCGCTGAGTTTGTATATAATTATCATCAATATCCCGTTTCTCGTACTCGGCCTTAAACAGCTCGGCAAAACATTCGCTTTTAAAGCCGCTTATGCAATGATAGTTTTTTCACTTGCCCTTGCAAATTTTGAGGAACTGGAGGAGATAACCGAAGACCCCCTGCTTGCGACTGCCTACGGCGGCTTGTTTCTCGGCGTAGGTGTAGGCCTTGTTATGCGTTCGGGCGGCTGCGTTGACGGTATGGACACACTCTCCCTGCTTATCAGCAAGCGCACAGGGTTTTCAACGGGTCAGATAATTCTCGGCTTCAACCTTGTCATCTACACTATCGCAGGCTTTATTTTCGGCCCCGACAGAGCACTTTACAGCATATTGACATATTTTATCACATCAAAAGTTATAGATATGGTGGAAACAGGGTTTGAACAAGGCAAGGCCGTTATGATAATAACCGAAAACGGTGAACGCATCGCGGAAGAGATATATAAACAACTTGGCCGCACCGTTACCCTGCTTGAGGGCGAAGGCCTTATCAGCGGCAAAAAAATTGTACTTTACTGCGTTGTTACCCGTATTGAATTAAGTGAATTAAAGCGCATAATAAAAGAGGACGAAGGCTCGGCCTTTGCCACTATTTCCGATGTTTCCGAGATAGTCGGCACACACATAAAAAAGAAAAAAGGCGCTTAAACTACATAAATTAAGGAGAAATTATGCACACAAAACGTATTATCCCCTGTCTTGATGTAAACAACGGCAGGGTCGTAAAAGGAGTTAATTTTGTAAATTTAAGAGATGCGGGCGACCCTGTCGAGATAGCATCTTATTACAACAGATCGCTTGCCGATGAAATAGTTTTTCTGGATATAACCGCTTCTTCCGATGCAAGAAATATAATGCTTGATGTAGTATCAAGGACTGCGGAAGAAGTATTCATCCCGCTTACGGTAGGCGGCGGCATAAGGACCATCGATGATTTCCGCGCCATACTCTCCGCAGGCGCCGACAAAATTTCGGTAAACTCCGCCGCAATAAAGCGTCCCGAACTTATCACCGAGGCCGCAGAACGTTTCGGCAGCCAATGCGTAGTGGTTGCAATAGATGCCAAAAGACGACAAGACGGCAGCGGTTTTGATGTATATTTAAACGGCGGCCGCGTAAATACGGGGATCGATGCCGTTGAATGGGCAGTAAAGGCTGAAAAACTCGGTGCAGGTGAGATACTTCTTACCAGTATGGACTGCGACGGCACCAAAGCGGGCTATGATATCCCACTGACAAAGGCCATTTCAAGCCGCGTGCAGATACCCGTTATCGCAAGCGGCGGCGCAGGCACCATGGAACACTTTGCCGAAGCCTTGACAGACGGCGGCGCCGAAGCCGCACTTGCCGCAAGCCTTTTCCACTACAGGGAAATGGATATTGCGGATTTAAAGAAGTATCTTGATAAACAAGGAATTCCCGTAAGATTAAAATAAGAGGTAAATTATGGAATTAAAATTTAACAAAGACGGTCTTATCCCTGCCATTGCACAGGACTACAAAACAAAAGAGGTACTTATGCTTGCCTATATGAACCAGGAGGCATTTGATCTGACGGTAAAAACGGGCAAGGGAACATATTACAGCCGTTCTCGCCAAAGCCTTTGGGTAAAAGGCGAAACAAGCGGACATTTTCAGTATGTAAAAGAAATTCGCTACGACTGCGACTGCGACACCGTTCTTTTACTGATAGACCAGGTAGGCGCTGCCTGCCACACGGGCAACCGCAGCTGTTTTTACAGAAAAATAGAGGATTTTAAACCAAATGATAGATAAACTGAACCGTTTCAGAAAAATACCGTTTTGGCTTTGCTTGTTGATAGATGTACTCTACGGTTATCTTATGGCAGTCCATTCAAAAAGATTCTACAACGCACTTTCCGCCGACAAAGTGATGAGTTACACAATAATTCACGGAATATCCTATTTTCTGCCGATATTTCTTGCGGTATTTACAAGCGCAAGGATCTTCAGGCTGCCGAAAAGCCTTAACGACAAAAGTTTTTCCAAAACAGCCGATATGTTTTTGGACTGTCTGTCGGTGGTAGTCATAGCTTTCGCGCTGTTTTATGCAGAAGCATTTGTGTATGTGTTCCTTTCGCCGCCGTTTCACGGATAGGTAATACAGGGATACAAAACTATGCGGGAGAATAGAAAACGCAGTAACTCCCCGCCTTAAAAATGGTTTTAACAACGATAATACATTACCCTAAAAAATTAAAAGGAGAACAAAATGAACTTACAAGAAGCACTCACACAGGAATTTGAGGTTATACAAAAAAGAAAGGCCGAACCGCAGGAAGGTTCTTACACAAGTTATCTTTTCGGCAAGGGTATCGACAAGA
>CAMNCZ010000232.1 GCA_946534775.1 uncultured Eubacteriaceae bacterium | reverse complement strand
ACCCCGGACCTTGTGATTAAGAGTCACCTGCTCTGCCAGCTGAGCTAGTCGCGCACAATTATATATCGCTTTCTTCGTCAACGACAAGAAATATAATAACACTTATTTCTGCGTTTGTCAACACTTTTTTCAAAAATTTTTTTAAAAAATTATACGAAAATTTACACGAAAATTTTATTTATTGTGTTTCTACCTATTATATGGTGATATAATTATATGGTGATATAATAAGCAGCTGTATAAAACATTTTTCCAAAACATCCAAAAACGGGCAGCCGTATAACAGCCGCCCGAACTTTATTATAAAGCGTATTTTTCAAACTCTTTTTTAACCAGTGCTATGATATCCTCCACTGCGGTATCTGCCGAGAACTCGGTTTTAAGGCTTTTATCCCTTAAAGATATCTCAACAACATTCTTTTCGCAGTTTTTGGGGCTTACCACCACTCTTACGGGGATACCGAAAAGGTCTGCATCGGCAAACATAGCGCCGGGGCGTACATCTCTGTCGTCATACAGCACTTCTACGCCATTTTTCCGCAAACTGTCGTAAATGCTGTCGGCAAGCGTTTTTACCTGTTCGTTATCAACACGCAGCGCGCATATTTCTACCTGCCAGGGTGCAATGGTTATAGGCCAGATAGGGCCGTAATCGTCGTGGCTTTCCTGACAGATGGAAGCGGCAAGACGGCCGACGCCGATACCGTAGCAGCCCATAATGGGGTACTGCTGCTTGCCGTCTTTATCAAGATAAGTCATACCCATTGATTTGGTGTATTTTGTGCCAAGCTGGAAGATATTGCCGACCTCGATGCCTTTTTCTATCTTTATGCTCTTGTGGCCGCAGCAGGGGCAGGCAGCACCTTCGTAAATTTTGGCTACATCAACATATTCGATCTCCTTGCCGTAGTCTCGTTCAAGGTTTGCGCCCACATAGTGATAATCGACCTCATTTGCGCCGCATACCATATTGTTCATACCGATAAGTGACCTGTCAAATATCATAAGTGCCTTTGCATTTGAATTTACGGGGCCGATAAAGCCTGCAACAATGCCGCTTTCTTCGGTTATCTCAACTGCGGGGTGTATTTCCGCGCCAAGATAATTTCTTAATTTGGTCTCGTTTACTTCAAGGTCGCCGCGGATAAATACGATTATATATTTATCGTCTTCGTTTTTCTGATAAACAACAGCCTTGCAAAGGTCTTTTTCCTGTATTTTAAGAAAATCGCTAAGTGCTTCTATCGTTTTCGTTTCGGGTGTATGTACCTTTTCAAGCTGCTTTGTTTCGCTGTTTAACGGCTCCGTTATACACTCTGCCGCCTCCATATTGCTCTTGTAATCGCAGTCGGTACAGATAGCCAGCGTATCTTCGCCTATCTCGCTAAGCAGCATAAACTCGTGGCTTACACTGCCGCCCATCATACCCGAATCGGACTTGACGGAGATAACATTTTTTGCGCCCGCACGCTTGTACACATTTTCATAAGCCTTATGACATTCCTTGTAGTATTCCTGCAAATCTTCCATACTTGTGTGGAAAGAATACGCATCTTTCATAGTAAACTCGCGTACACGGATAAGGCCGCCCCTTGCGCGTGGTTCGTCACGGAATTTGGTCTGTATCTGATATATCATAAAAGGATAATCGGTATAAGAATTTGCGATATCCCTTGCAAGATGCACAGCTGCCTCTTCGTGAGTCATACCAAGCACCATTTTGTTTTTGTTTCTGTCCTCAAAACGCGCCATTTCGCTGCCGATAGAGGTATATCTGCCCGACTCTTCCCATAAAGATGCGGGCATTACAACGGGAAACATAACTTCCTGTCCGCCTATTTTATCCATTTCATCGCGGATAATGGCCTCTATTTTTTGCATAATGCGTTTACCCGGGGTATAAAGCGAATAAATGCCGTTTGACATATAGCGCATATAGCCGCCGCGCACCATAAAAGCATGGCTTTCGATAGTGCAGTCCTTTGGTGCTTCCTTAAATCTTTCGCCTAAAATGTTTCTGACTTTCATTTTGTCAATTCTCCTTAGTTATCTTTGGGTGATCTTTTCGTAGATCTCAATATATTTTTTAGCGCTGTCATCCCACGAGAACCTTGTTGTTATGGCGTTATGGACCATTTTGTTCCATTCGTCTTTGTTTGTGTATGTGTCAAGCGCCCTGTTTATAGCCCACATAAGGCCGCCGCAGTCGTAATCCTTGAATAAAAAGCCGTTTGTGCCGTCTGTTATGGTGTCTACCAGGCCGCCCGTAGCGCGTGCAACGGGTACCGTGCCGTAACTCATCGCAAACAGCTGGCCAAGGCCGCAGGGTTCAAACAAACTGGGCATAATAAACATATCGCTGCCCGCATATATCTGCTGCGCAAGGGCATCGTTAAAGAGGATATTTGCGCTCACCTTGTCGTGATATCTGAACGCAAGGTCCTTGAAAATATTTTCATAGTGATAATCGCCCGTACCCAGCACAACAAGCTGAACATCCTTTGAAAGAAGTTCCTGTGCAGCCTGCAAAACAAGGTTTATACCCTTTTGATCGACCAGTCTTGAAATAAGGCCGAAAACGGGAACATCGGGGTCTACCCTGAGTCCAAGCTGACCCTGAAGCTGCATTTTGCACTCACGCTTGCCGCTCATATCCGAAGCACTGAAATTTGCGGGTATCTTTTTGCTTGTCGCGGGGTTGTTCATATCATAATCGATACCGTTTACAATACCGTACAGTTTAAAATTGACCGAACGCAAAACGCCGTCAAGGCCGTAGCCGTATTCACCCGTCTGTATCTCCTTGGCGTAAGTTTCGCTTACGGTATTTACCGCATCCGAGTACAGCAGGCCCGCTTTCATATAGTTTACCATATTGTAAAATTCAAGCTTATCGCCCACGAAATAGCCGTCGTTAAGTTCCATCATAGTAAGGGTGTCGCGCGTAAACATACCCTGATACTGCAAATTATGCACGGTATAAAGCGTTTTGATGTTTTGGAAATATTTTACTTTGCTGTAAACATCTTTCACATATACGCACATCGGACCCGTCTGCCAGTCGTTGCAGTGGATAACATCGGGCACAAAATCGATATAATCAAGAAACTCTATCGCGGCCTTTGAAAAGAACGCAAAGCGCTCGTTATCATCACCGTAGCCGTAGTAGCCGCCGCGGCCGAAATAAAAATCGTTTCCTATCATATAAGTGGGAACATCTGCGCTTGTTATCTGATAAACATCGGCCTTTTGCATACGCCAGTCAAGCGTAACGTCAAAACCCGTCAGATATTCGCAGGACAGAAGATAGTCCTCTTTAATTGTACGGTATTTCGGGAAAACGACCCTTACATCAATGCCTGCCTTTTTAAGTGCCTTGGGCAGTGAACCCGTAACATCGCCCAAACCTCCGCTTTTTGCGTAAGGCGATACTTCCGTAGCCGCTATCAAAACCTTGAGTGCCATAACCAAAACCCCTCTCTTGTAAAA
>CAMNCZ010000231.1 GCA_946534775.1 uncultured Eubacteriaceae bacterium | reverse complement strand
CCGCTTTGAATAAAGAAAACGGAAAATTGAGCGGTAAATGTTCGGCACTTGAGGAGGAAAACAATAAAAAGGAAGAACAAGTTAAAAAACTTGACCAAAAAATAAGTGCGCTTGAGGAAAAACTCGGTACTCTCAGCACTGATGTAACAGAGCGGTTTGAGCAGCTTATCAAAAAACAGAAAGAGGATAACGCCGCCCAATTTGTCGATGTAATAAATGGTTTTTTGGGAGAAAAAGAACGTTTCCGGGAAGCTGTGCAATTGTTGGAGAGAACGGCGGCAGGGTTATCCGACTGCCGTGAGAACGCTGCAGAGGAAAGTGGGGCGGAAAAACAGGACAAGGAAAATGATCCGGATGCCAATCACTGCGAAGAAAATGTTTCGGAAAACAATTCGGAAAACAATTCGGAAAACAATTCGGAAAGAACAACGACCGATGGCCCCGAAAAAGTGCCTTGGGAGTAATGAAATAATATTATTTGGAGGTATACATAATGAAAAATAAGGTGTATGTGGGCATTGACTTGGGAACGACAAATACTTTGGTGGCGTACAAGGGCAAAAAAGGCGATATAACGACATTAAAGTTTTTGAATTCGGGCAATGTTTTGCCTTCTGTGCTGTTTATGGATCCCAAAACAAAGAAGATAGAGATAGGTGCCGAAGCTTACCGCGAGGGTAATTTTCAGCCCGAAAATAGGATAAGATCGGCCAAGACATTTATGGGCCGTGAAAAAGTTTATGAACTGCCGATGGAAGACGGCGAAATTGTAACAATGACACCTACCGATGTGGCTACTTATGTTTTAAAGGCGGTAAAGGCAAGAATAGAAAAAAAATTAAAACTTGATGCCGATGATGAGATTTGCGCGGTAATTACGGTTCCCGCAGCTTTTTCGGGCATACAAAAGGAAGAAACAAAAAAAGCGGCCGAGAACGCAGGCTTAACCTTTTTGGGGCTGAGACCCGAGCCTGTTGCGGCAGCAATAGCGGGCGCGGAAGGGCTCGCTGCAAATTCAATGGTATTTGTGGTGGATATAGGCGGCGGTACTTACGACACTGCTGTTGTTGCTCTCGATGAAAACCTTAACCCCGATATAGTAAGTCAGGAGGGCGACAGAGAACTTGGCGGCGATGATTTTGACAAGGTGCTGTATGATTATCTTATTGAAAAAGTGGGAGACGATTTGGGGGTCGATCTGTCAAACGAATTCAAATCGGAACTGCCGAGGGAAACATATCTGTACATAACCGCCGAAATTTACGACCGCGCCAAAAAAGCTAAGGAAGAGTTGTCGAATGTAAGTGAATATTATGCAAAATTTGAAAGGTTCACCATAGAAGGCTATAACAATAATGAGCCTGTGCATTTAAGCTATAAAATAACCGTGGATAAATTCAATTCGCTTTGTGAGAATATTTACAGCAAAATAGAAAAGCGTCTTGATAAATCTATAAGTGAATTTAAGAAAAAAGGTTATGATTTGTCTGCCATAACTCATCTTGTGCTTGTGGGCGGCAGCTGCTATATTCCCGCAGTTATAGATATGTGTGAAAAGAAGATAGGCGTTAATGCATCTAAACTGTGCGATAAAACAACGGCCGTTGCGGAAGGTGCGGGCATAATCGCAAACAATTGGGTAGCCATAGGCGAAAATATAGGCGGTATGACGGCACAGTCTATGGGTGTAAAGGTAGCGGGAGAAAAATTCTCAAAAATTATTGAAAAGGGTACCAAATATCCCTGCAAAAGGTCGGAAATATATACCACTACCTACGATAATCAGGATGTTGTCAGGATAGCAATATATTTTGCGGCTCCCGATAAAGAAGAGCATATAAATATAAATGAGCACGAATATTACGGCTATTTTATGCTTGATAATATTCAGCAGGCAAAGGCGGGCGTTCCTCAGATAGAGGTGACTTTTGATTTTGACTCGAGCGAACAGCTTACGGTAACGGCCAAAGACCTTGCCACGGGCAGTATAAATACACTTAAAGTAGAACGTGGAGCAATGTCGGAAAAGGATACACAATACAGCAATCCTATGGCGATAGACCTTTTGATAGACTGCAGCGGCTCTATGCGCGGGCAGGAAATGACAGATGCCAAAAATGCCTGCCGCAAGATGATAAATGAAGTTGTTGATTTTAATATTAACGAAATGGGTATCACTGCGTTTGAAAATAAACCTACTGTTATTTGCAATATCACAAACGATGAACAAGAACTGCTGAAAAGCGTTGATAAAATGATCGCATGGGGCGGTACGGGAATGGCTAAGGGCATAGAGTGCAGCTACAACAAAATTCTCCGCTCGGACAAGCCTGACAAGATAATATTCCTTATGACAGACGGAGAGCCTAATTCAGGCGATCGTTCCGAGGTTGTGGCAGAAAAAATGCGCAGAGAAAACAATGTACGTCTGGCAGTTGTATTTATAGGCCAACAGAAAGCAAAAGGCTATAGCATAGCCAAAGGTGTTGCCAAAGCAAATGCACTTGAGGGAGAAGAACCTTTGTTCTATACATCAAATAATATGAGCGAACTTGGTGCTATATTCAAGAAAGTTTATGCGGATATAACAAGAGCGCGTTAAAAATGACAGGATGAACGATAATCTTTATGTAAGGAGCTGTGGTTATGAGTAAAATTACAATTGACAATAAAAAGCCTGATTTTGATATTACCCAAGGGAAGGAGAATTTTGAAAAAAAAGGCTATCACGTACCCGCAAACGAGCAGGAATTTCGTGAAATTATGGCGAAAAAAAATATTTCGGTTATCTTTATTTCAAATGAGATCAAAAATGTTATGAACTGGGATGATGATGAACTGGACGAAGAGTGTCCCGATAGAGCATCAAAGATAGATAAATTTTTGGGAATTTATAATGTCATCTATCCCGGCAACGGTGAAAAAACAGAAGAAACACCGAAAACGGAATCAGAGGAAAGCGCAAATGTTTATGAAGGGTTGGATACGGAGCAGCTTACACTTGATGAAGCAAGAAAGTTTTTGGATGCAAACCACTCAAAGCTTAAAAAGGATGTAAACGGCCTAATAAAAGTAAAAACGCCACCTACTATCTATGAAAATAAAGCCGTTACCGCAAATAGTGATTTTCGTATACAGTATGAACTGGAAAATATAAGTCGCAGCAATGTACTTATACTTAATGATGAATTGACTGTTGTGCTTGCCGTGGGTAAGACGGTGAAGAGAGAGGGCCGCGATATCATTACTATAGAAAAAGACAGTATTGATTATGACGGCTTTAAAAACAAGGTGCAGTTTAATATCGCCCTGCTTAAAGCAGAAAACGAAACATTGACAGGCGAGATAATATACAAGCCCATAACACTGCGTATGCAGGCCATGAAAGAGACCGACCGTGTGCTTTGCATTGATTTTGGAACAAGCAACACAACGGCGGGCAGCTACCGTATCAAGGATGAATTCGGCTATGACCCCTAGCTTGTTACTTTT
>CAMNCZ010000230.1 GCA_946534775.1 uncultured Eubacteriaceae bacterium | reverse complement strand
GAACGGCGGCGGGTCTAAAAAGCAAGCTTTTTATTCCCTTTGCCGTTCACATTATACCACAATTTGTATAAATATGTCAACATTTGAGTTAGGCATTTTGTTTATCTGCCGTAGCGCACATTTTCGTATTGTTTTGTAAGCTCGCTTATATCGGTGCGATCTTCCAGTTTACGGCACATTTCATCGGGTGTATCCGATGGTTTCAAACGTTTGTTTTTTATATATTTTATTACGGTTTTATAGAAATTTCGTCTTACGGGGTCGGTAATATCTTTTAAACCGCGTTTTTTTCTTTGTTTTTTCTCGGGTGCAACATTCGATACCTCATCAAGATATATCATCCTTGTTTTGTTTTTTCTGTAAAAGCCGTAATACATTCTCAGAAAAAACCAAATAATAAAAATAATTATAAGGATGAGCATTACAATATTGAATGAATATATAAACACCTTTTCAAGCACATTTGCCCAAGCGGGCGCAGGTTCGGGCGTAGGCGTGACCTCGGGTCTTGTTTCAACGTAAAGTGCATCGCCGTCCATTGTATTGGGTGTTCCTTTGAACAACGAGAAAAAAGCTTTAAGTATATGCAATATCACTATTATTATGCCAAGCGCCGCTTTTCCGAACGGAAGGTGTTTAAAAAGCGAAAGCACCAAAAAAAATCCCAGTATATATATAAATATATACTTTGTTGCAAAACCCGTTATCGTTTTGGTTGACTGCAAGTAATTTGAGGAAGACAGTTCAAGTTCGCCGTTTATACCGCTGAGATGTGCATACAATATCGCCAGCAGCAGCACTGCGACAGCCTGTATGTGAAATAACGTCCTCACCTGCGGCACACGCAGATAATCTGCGCATATATGCAGCGCCGCAAGAAAAACAAGCGGAAAACAAAGTGTTTCAAAATTAAGCCTTAATCTGCTTTCTTCCAGTGTTCTGCGCCGCACACTCCTTGAACAAAGCATAGCAATAAACGCGGTATATATAATATAATGCCCCGTAAACAGCCCTATAATACACGGCAGCCACGTCAAGACCAAAAATATTCTCAGTTTCGGCGCTGTCAGCCTTACAAAATAATGGTATACAAGCACGGGCAAAAAGCATAAAAGCATAAGCGTGTCTTCAATTTTACCCGTCGCAGCGCAAAGCAATACCGTAAAAGGTATCATAAGCAAATTAAAATAAAAACAATCTTCCGCCATTGCTTCAAAAAATTTTCTTACACGCGGCATACTCTCACCCTCTTGATATTTGCCTTAATCACTGCCATTATTTTTATAACTTTGCAGAAAGCCCGCAGGCACAGGGACTATTTCCGCCTCCTCTGCGGGCGGCTCGGCAAAGCGCACATCAAACTCCATAACGGGAAACAGCCATTTTATATACGAATAGCTTTCCTTAACGCTTTTAAACAATTCTATAATTGGAAAATCGACCGTAGGCGAGATAAAAACACACAATGCATCGTTCTCCCCCTCGGGAGTAAGCACATCGGGCGGTTCGGATGCGGCATAATCCACCCTTGCAAGCGCCTCATATATATCTATAAGTGTACCTTCGCCGCTGCCCGCTTCTATTTTGACGATACTTTTATCAAAACCGTCAATACCGTTTGAATACAGTGCGACCGTAAACCCTCGCGATATATAATGTTCGGCCAATGCCGCCGCAAGTGAGATCGAATATTCAAACCTCTCTTCCTCAAAATTTTGTTTTAAAAGTTTCATACAAAGTATTATCGTTATTTCGCCCTTTACTGTGGGATTATGCTTATTTGACATAAGAGTGCCCGTATGTGCGGAGGCCTTGAAATTAATATCTTTCAAGCTGTCATACGGCATATATTCCCTTACCCCCGCAAACTCAAACGGATCGGGGTTTATAAACCCGCTGCTTTCGGCCATACCCTCGGTTTTTTCAAGTATCTCCCAAAGTTGCGATATATTGGCAAGCATAGGATAAACGGTAAGCGCACACCCATCAAAGCTTTTGCTGTGCTTGCCGTTAAAAAGCACGCTTGTACCCACAACATCAAACGCTTTTAGCGGAAAATAGCCCCGTCTTGTACATTCAAACGGCAGGCGGCGGGTTATCTTCTGCCAGCCCATAATGCAAAAAAGCGCGTTATAATACATATATTCGTTTTTATTATCCTCCGCGCCGTCAAATTTAAGCGAGGCGTGAATATGCAGTTTCACCCAAAGCCAAGGCAGCGGCAGAAGTTTACGGTTTACAAGCTCTATATCAAGGGTGCCTCTGTCACCGCAAAAAGCGTGGTTTTGTGAAAACTTTACCGCAGCCTCCAGATTTTTACTCCATACACGGCGATAAAATTCTCCCTCAACTATATACAAAAACAGCGCTGTAAACAAAATAAGCAGTATTTCCAATTAAATGCCCTCTCCAAAATACTTTTATACTTCCCAGTTTTCACTCGGTACGGGTTCGGTTGAAAGAATGTTGTTTATTATTTCCTCCGCCCTGCCCTGTTTGTGCTTGTAACCGCCCGCAAGTATCAGACGATGGCAGGCAGCAAACGGAAAGATATATTTTATATCATCGGGGATAACAAAATTTCTTCCTCTTACCGCCGCCAATGCCCTTGACAGCCTTACAACGGCAAGTATGCCTCGTGTACTCAGCCCCAGCAAAACTCCGTCTGCCGTTCTTGTTCTTTCCGCAAGCCTTACCGTGTATTCCGCAAGATCCTTGTGCAGATGTACCTGTTCACACTGTATTTTTGCTTCTTTTATATCATCTGATGTACATACGGGCGTTATCCGATCAAGTGCATTACCCGCGCTGTGCGTTTCTATAAGTTTAATATATTCTTCCGTCTTTGGGTAGCCCATACTCATTTTTATCATAAAACGGTCAAGCTGAGCCTCGGGCAGAGGATATGTGCCGTGTGTTTCAACGGGGTTTTGGGTCGCGATAACAAAAAACGGGTCCGAAAGTTTATAGGTAACGCCATCGACCGTTATCTGCTTTTCTTCCATAGCCTCCAGCAGAGCGGACTGTGTACGCGGTGTTGCCCTGTTTATCTCGTCTGCAAGAAGCACATTTGTAAACACTGCGCCCTTGCGGAAAACAAACTCTCCCGATTTCGGGTCGAAGTATGTCAGGCCCGTAAGGTCTGCGGGCAGAAGATCGGGTGTGAACTGTATACGTTTAAATTCCGCCCCGACCGATGCCGCAAGTGTGCGTGCAAGCATAGTTTTGCCCGTACCCGGCACATCCTCGGTAAGTACATTGCCGCCCGCAAGCAGTGTCACAACGGCAAGTTCGGCTTTATCCCGCTTGCCGAGTATAATTTTTTCTATACTGTTTATAAGTTTATCGGAAAGTTCAACGACCGTCATATACCTCTCTCCTCTTTTGTGATATCTTTTAAAGGTACTTCTAAAAATTGCTTTGAAGCAGAACGCAGAGGAATTTTTCAAGAGCAATGAAAATGACCGATAGCATAGCAAAAAAGCTATGTTGAGGGCATT
>CAMNCZ010000229.1 GCA_946534775.1 uncultured Eubacteriaceae bacterium | reverse complement strand
ATAAATAATGAAGAAAGAGGGAAATAAAAATGATAAAAGAGGCAATTATAACATTATCGAAAAAACAGGATATCGGTGCAGAAACGGCCGAGAGAGTAATGGATGAAATTATGTTGGGTGAGGCGAATGATGTGCAGAAAGCGGCATATCTTACCTCGCTTGCAATGAAAGGCGCTACCATAGACGAAATAACGGGGTCGGCAAAGGCGATGAGAAGTCACGCAGTAAAGCTTGAACACGATATGGATGTACTTGAAATAGTAGGCACGGGCGGTGACGGCGCAAACAGCTTCAATATCTCAACCACATCTTCGCTGGTAATTGCGGCGGGCGGCGTAAATGTCACAAAGCACGGCAACCGCGCGGCAAGCAGCAAATCGGGTGCGGCGGATGTGCTGGAAGCGCTTGGCGTAAATATCACCATTTCCGCCGAAAAGAGTGCGGAGATATTAAAGGAGATAGGAATATGCTTTATGTTTGCGCAGACCTATCACACATCTATGAAATATGTTGCACCGATAAGACGCGAGCTTGCGTTCCCGACGGTGTTCAATATCCTTGGACCGCTTACGAACCCCGCCGTACCCAATATGCAGATAATGGGCGTTTATGACGAAAGCCTTGTGGACTCTATGGCGCAGGTACTTTCCAATATAGGCATAAAGCGCGGTATGGTGGTTTACGGACAGGACAGACTGGATGAAATTTCGGCCTGTGCGCCTACAACAATTTGCGAGATATCGGACGGCTTTTTAAGAAAATACGAGATAAAGCCCGAAGATTTTGGCTATGAATGTGCGGAAAAAGGCGCGCTTACAGGCGGCACACCCGAAGAGAATGCGCAGATAACCCTTGCGATATTAAAAGGTGAGGACAGGGGCGCAAAGCGCAACGCGGTAGCGATGAATGCGGGCGCGGCGCTTTATATAGCGGGCAAGGCCGAAAGTTTTGAGTCGGGCGTAAGGCTTGCCGAGGAGATAATAGACAGCGGCAAGGCACTGGAGAAACTGAACAGATTTATTGAATTGTCAAATAGGGAATGATGAAAATGATTTTAGACGAGATAGCGGCAAAGACCGTGGAGAGAACTGCCGAAGAAAAGATAAAAATGCCCCTTGCGGCGGTGCGGCGAGAGGCGGAAAGTATGGATGCAAATACGGGATTTCCGTTTGAGAGGGCACTTGCGGCCGACGGACTCGGTTTTATCTGCGAGGTGAAAAAAGCATCGCCGTCAAAGGGGCTTATAGCGGAAGATTTTGATTTTGTATCGATAGCAAAGGACTATGAAAAGGCGGGGGCTGCGGCAATATCCTGCCTGACGGAGCCGTACTGGTTTAAAGGTGCGGACGAATATCTTACAGAAATAACCAAAAATGTCAGTATTCCCGTACTGCGCAAGGATTTTACCGTTGACGAATATATGATATACCGCGCAAAAGTTATGGGCGCAAGCGCAGTGCTGCTTATTTGCGCCATTTTAAGCCAAAAACAGCTTAACGAATATTACAATATCGCAAAAAGTCTTGGACTGTCGGCACTTGTGGAGGCACACGATGAAAAAGAGATAGATATGGCGCTTGACTGCGGTGCGAAGATAATCGGTGTTAATAACCGTAATTTAAAGGACTTTACCGTGGATATCAACAACTCGATAAATTTAAGAAAGCTTGTGCCGAATGATGTGATATATGTATCCGAAAGCGGTATGAAAACTCACGAAGATATCGCAAGGCTTTATAAAAACGGTGTAAATGCAGTGCTTATCGGCGAAACACTGATGCGAAGCAGCGATAAAAAAGCAATGCTTTCCGAACTTGCAAGGGGCTGCGGAAGATGAAAGTTAAAATTTGCGGCTTGTTCCGCGGGGAAGATATAGATTATGTAAATGAGGCGCTGCCCGATTATATCGGCTTTGTGTTTTTTGAAAAAAGCCACCGCTGCGTTACGCTTGAAAAAGCGGCGGCTTTAAAGGCAAAGCTGGATAAAAAAATAAAGTCTGTGGGAGTTTTTGTTGACGAGCCCATTGATAATATGGTACAATATTGCATTGGTGATGTGCTTGATGTTATTCAGCTGCACGGCAGCGAGGACAATGAATATATCGCAAAGTTAAGGCAAATATGCGATAAAGAGATATGGCAGGCTTTTAAAATACGCAGTGAGGCGGATGTTTTGGCTGCCAACAACTCGGCTGCGGATATGCTTGTTCTGGATAACGGCAAGGGCACGGGAAAGGCTTTTGACTGGTCATTGCTTGAAAATGTAAAGAGAGATTTTTTTCTTGCAGGCGGCATAAATGCCGAAAATATCTGCGAAGCGCTTAAAATTGAGCCTTACGGCATTGATGTAAGCAGCGGCGCCGAAACGGACAAGGTAAAAGATAAAAACAAGATAGTATATATAGTCAAACATTCCCATAGAAAATAAAAAAATATAATAGCAATGTTTGATCAAGGAACTAAAAATGCGTGGCCTTAGGCATCGGATTTTTAGAAAGGAGTGCAGAAAATGAGCAAAGGAAGATTTGGCGAGTTCGGCGGACAATATATCCCCGAAACGCTTATGAATCAGCTTTATGAGTTGGAAGAAGCGTATAATTTTTATAAAAACGACAAGGATTTCAATGACGAACTTAACAGGCTTTTAAATGAATATGCGGGCAGACCGTCGCTTTTGTACTATGCCGAAAAAATGACAAAGGACCTTGGCGGCCCCAAAATCTATATTAAAAGAGAGGACCTTAACCACACGGGTTCGCACAAGATAAACAATGTACTGGGACAGGCCCTTCTTGCAAAAAAAATGGGCAAGACCCGCGTTATTGCGGAAACGGGCGCAGGCCAGCACGGTGTTGCCACGGCTACGGCTGCGGCACTTTTGGATATGGAATGTGAAGTTTTTATGGGCAAGGAAGATACCGACCGTCAGGCACTCAATGTGTACAGAATGGAACTTCTGGGCGCTAAAGTGCATCCCGTTACAAGCGGCACAATGACGCTGAAAGATGCCGTAAACGAAACTATGCGCGAATGGGCGACACGCTGCGAAGATACGCATTATGTACTGGGCAGCGTTATGGGTCCGCATCCGTTCCCGACTATCGTGCGCGATTTTCAAAGCGTTATTTCAAAGGAAGCCCGTGCGCAGATACTCGAAAAAGAGGGTAAACTGCCCGCGGCTGTTGTTGCCTGCGTGGGCGGCGGCAGCAATGCAATGGGTATGTTCTATAATTTTATAAACGATAAAGATGTTAAGCTTATCGGCTGCGAGGCTGCGGGCAAGGGCGTTGATACCGAACTTCACGCGGCTACCATAGCAAAGGGCAGTGTGGGCATATTCCACGGTATGAAGTCCTATTTCTGTCAGGATAAATACGGTCAGATAGCGCCCGTGTACTCTATTTCCGCAGGTCTTGACTACCCGGGCATCGGTCCCGAACACGCACATCTGTATAAAACGGGACGTGCGGACTACTATCCCATAACCGACGACGAGGCTGTTGAGG
>CAMNCZ010000228.1 GCA_946534775.1 uncultured Eubacteriaceae bacterium | reverse complement strand
TATTTCAAAAAAATAGACAAACCCAAAGCCAAAAAATATTGTAAATCATTTTAAAAAGTAGTATAATGTTCTTAAAATACAATACCAAAAAGAAGGTAGCTATATGATATACACATTTACGGCAAACCCGTCACTTGATTATATAACGCATACGGATATAGTGCCAAACGCACTTAACCGCGGCAAAAACGACATTATCCGTCCCGGCGGCAAGGGTATCAACGTATCGCTGATGCTTACAAACCTCGGCTGCGAAAACACGGCGATAGTGCCTGTTGCGGGCGAAACGGGAAATCTGCTTGAAACTATGCTTAAAAATGAAATACACGCGCTGTTTATCCGCACGGAAGGGTCTACGCGCATAAACACCAAAGCTTTGGGCAAAAACGGCGTTACGGAGATAAACGGTCAAGGCGTATCGATAAGCGCACAAGCACTTAAAGAACCTCTGAAAAAAATAGGCCCCGACGATATTTTTGTGATAAGCGGCAGTTTTGTCGATTATTCGCTGCTTGACGAGATAGTTGCAATGACAAACACAAAAAAAATAATTTTTGATATACCGCGGCTTGAATTTGCGATAAAACACAAACCTTTTGTTATAAAGCCAAATCTTTTTGAGCTTGAACAATATTTCGACACACAAATATCCGTTGAAGAAGCGGGCAAGTACGCAGACCGACTTATGGAAAACGGCTGCCGCAATGTGCTTGTTTCCCTTGGCGAAAACGGCGCTTACTTCTGCAACAAAAATCACAGGCTTTATATGTCTGCGCCAAAGGGCGAGTGCAAAAACGCGATAGGTGCAGGTGACAGTATGGCTGCGGGCCTTATCTACAGCATTATAAACAACATTCCCGTTGACGATGCGGTCGCATTTGCGGTAGCCTGCGGCAGTGCAACGGCTTTCAAAGGCGATATTGCCGACAAAAACGAGGCCGAGGCGGTGCTGAACACCATCGTCTTACACGGAGGTATACACAATGTCAGCTAAATTGAAAAAATACAAAGAAGTACTGCTGACCCCGCTTATCACGGCGCTGATACTGATCGCGGTATATGCCGTAAAACATATTTACCCCTTCGGTGCGCGCAATATCGCGTATTACGATATGAACCAGTCGTTTGTGCCGCTGTATACCCGCACTTGGGATGTGCTGCACGGCAAGGTGCATTGGCTGTACGACTGGTACACGGGCGGCGGCAATGCCATAACGGGCATTATATCAAATTTTCTTATATCGCCGTTCAACCTGTTTTTCCTTTTTGTCAAAAGGGAGTACATACTTGAAAGTATGGCATATCTGCTTATGCTGAAACTGATGTTTGCTTCGGCGGCTATGGCCTTTTACACAAAGCGCACCTATAACACCGATTTTTTTGCAACGACTTCGGCGGCGCTTTTTTACACATTCAGCGGCTATGTGGTACAGTATTACACCAACATACATTTTATGGATACACTCGCATTTTTCCCGCTTTTGATGTACGGGCTGAAACAGATGTTTGAAAACAAAAAGCCTTATTTATACCTTGCAATGCTTGTACTTATGCTTGTTTCGGGCACATATCTGGCGCTGATAACGCTTACATACATATTGCTCTATTCGTTTTTTTATATGTATTTTGTGGCCGAAAAAGCCGACAGAAAGCAGTTTGCGGCCTATCTTGGGCTTTATACGCTTACCGCACTGCTTATCTCTATGGCGGTGGTTTTCCCGTCGGTAATGAAATGGGGTGCATCAAGCCGTATAGCCGAGAAAGAGTCGGGCAGCTATCTTTCCACACTGAAAGTTTTAAGGGGATATTTCCTTAACAACGGCATTTTTATGCTGTACGGCAGCGAAATAGGCATAGCGGCCGCAATAGCCTGCATTTTCACCAAAAAGCGCAGCAAAACAAAACTTTCGGGATACGAAAAACTTTTGACAGCTATGCTTATAACGCTTGTGATACCGCTTTTCTGCGAACCCGTGAACATAATGTGGCACTTTGGCTCCTACGACAGTTTTCCGTGCAGATTTGCCTATATGCTGACTTTTACGGCGCTTGATGCTTTTGCCCTGTTTATGGCAAAAAATGCTCCGCAGACCAACAAAAAAGCGGCCGTTTACACAGCCGTTATACTTTTGTTTGCATCTGTCGCCGCAGCCCTGTATTTCAGCACGGGTTTTATAAAATACGGCATTTACGATGTGAACGAGTACAAAAAATATATTCTGCTCTTCCCCGTGCTGTTGGCTTTGTTTGCGGTGCTGTTTCTGTTTGCCTCACGCAGGCCCGCGGGCATTATCTGCCTTACCTGCGCGGTGTGCCTTTCGTTGATACAGTGTATCGGCTTTATATCGCCCATAAGAAACGCGGAATACGATTCCATCGCCTCCACCGCCACTATGGACCGATATATAAAAGAAAGCATACAGCTTGACAAAGAACTTGATTTTAAAAACGACAACCTTACCCGGATAAAGACCGTTACCCCCGATCTTTCGCCAAACTTCGGGCTGATACTGCAAAGACCCACTCTGTCCTCCTGGACGAACGAGGCATCGCACAGCTACCTTGACCAGATGCGCAAATTCGGCTACGGCAAGATAAAAACAAAGATACTGCCCGAGGGCGGCACCGCCTTTACCGATGCATTTTTAAACGTGGGCGCGGTCGTATCGAAATATCCCGTAAATGGTGAACTTTACGAAAAAACGCAGACGATAGGCGATTTTAACGTATACCGCTGCAAAAATGTTTTCCCGCTTGGCATTATCGTCAGCAAAAACTTTTTTATAACCAGTTTTCCCGCCGAGGGTATAAAAATGCAGAATCTGCTTTACAACAACCTTACGGGCAGTATGGAGAACATCTTTGAGGATGTAAAGCCGTATCTTGACCACACCGAACCCGTTGAGGATTGGACCGCATACTGCTATAAACTGCCCGTAAAAGGCAAAAAGACGCTGTACGCACGGTCGGATATCGACAATACTTCATCGGGCTATACATTTTATATAAACGAAAAGCCCGTGACACTGCCCTACTTTGACGACCCCGAGGCGCATATATACCCTCGCGAGCATAACAACGGCTTTGTCGAACTTGGCACCTACAGCAACGAAACCGTCGAATTGACCGTTTTAAGCAATGACCCGAACCTTGAAATGTTGGAGATAGGCCTGCTTGACAACGAAAGGCTTGAAAAGCTTATAAAAAATTTCGACACTCTTCACGCGCAGAACATAAAAGCCGACAAAAACAAAATAACTATGCAGGCTCAAACACCCGGCGACTGCTATGTTTTTCTGCCCATAGAGTACGATATAAACTGGGAAGCAACGGCAAACGGCAAAAAAATCGATATCGTGCCCGTGCTTAACAACGCATTTATGGCGCTTGACCTGCCTGCGGGCGATTTCGACATACAGATGCGCTATGTGCCCAAAAACTTTTATATGGGCGCTGCGTTAAGCCTTATCGGCATTATGCTGCTGTTATGGTCGGCCGAAAGGCGAAGA
>CAMNCZ010000227.1 GCA_946534775.1 uncultured Eubacteriaceae bacterium | reverse complement strand
TGGCGACAAAAGCGGCAAGGACTTTATGGAATCCGTTGCAATACTGCAGGATTATGCACAAAAGCGAAAAGCCTATCTGGGTGCGCTTTGGGAGCCGTATTACGAACCGATCGCGCTTACCTGCGGTGATGTGGACTGCGACGAAAAGATTACCGCAAGCGATGCCGCACTTATAATGCAAAAGACCCTGACGGAGGATATTGTTTTGCCAATACAAAACAAGACGGATGATTGGCTTAAATACGCAGATGTAAGCCTTGACGGAAATATTGCCGCCGATGATGCGGCATTTGTGCTGCAAAAGGCACTGAACGAGGCCTATATGATGCCTGCGGAAACGAACGGATAAAGGGATGATATATGTACGAGATATTCAATTACAAATTTGCCGAAGTGGAAATATTTGACCGCAGGATGGACGAACAGACCATACGCTTTATGGCGGTTGGCAGCGGGCAGCAATCTGCGACCTATACCGCACCCAAAAAGCGCTTGAAAAGCACTTTTGCGAGACCTGTGTTATTATGGATGAAATAAACGAGGTGTCAAAGGTGGTAAGAAACTGCGTTGTGGTGGGCAGAAGTCCCATAAGATAAGCCTACCGTGACACCTTATATATTTTTTCAGCCGATTTTGCGTACAAAAAAGGCATAATGTTATGACATTTGGAATCACAGCATTATGCCTTTTTATATTTTTAGGACTGTGTATGATGTTGTAAAAACTCGCACACAAGGGACAGCGGAAAATGTTACTTGGGTTGTCTTATCATATTTTCCGTTGCTTGATTTGCTTTAGAAAAAAGTAATGTGACGTTATAATGTCTTAACAGATGTACAGATTATCGCTCGCGCACATCTCCGTTCCCTATAAGATGGGTGTAATCCGCTTAAACAGCGGCCGTGACACAGAACCGTCACCCGTCCTGCACAAAACTTTTACTGCTGTCAAAAAATAAAATAAATTTTTCTATATTTTCTCTTAATCTCTCTCCATAGTTTCCTGTACGGCGTGTATCATAAAAGCGTTAATGTTTTAGCATATCTTTTAAATATATAACAAAATTTTTCTTGCCGAATGTGAATACCCTTGATTAGGATATGTAGTATAATGAAACAGCGAAAACAGGATTAAAAAAAGACAGCATCCAAGTTGAAATCTGCGATGCTGTCTTTTTTATATTATTATTATTATTTTGTGTTTAAAATTTGTATAACATCCAGCATATCCACATTATCGTCGGCGTGAACATTTGCGGCTTCAAGCTGTTCGTCTGTCAAGTTTTCCAAATCGTTTATATATCTTAACAGAAGTGCGGCATCTATCTCGTCAACTTTCTTATCGCCGTTTATATCGCCTGCGGAGAATACCTTTACGCCGTAGAAAGCGATTATTCTGTATTCGGGGGTGTCTATATCCTGTCCGCCTACACGCACGATATATGTTTTTGCCGTATTTGTCCACGAAGCGGGAGTGAATGAAAAACTGAATTTGTTATCCGTTACGCTTGCACTGAACTGATCTATATAAATAATATCCTTTGAGTAGGTCGCATCATTGTATTCGCAGGCAAGCACGGTTATATTTTCGCCTGCCGTTTCGTCGCTTAATGTACATTCGACCTTTATTTTGTTATCCGTCGGCTGCTGTTCGGCCTTTGTTATGCCGACCGTTGCGGCAAACACGCCCGTTGACATAGCCAATGCGGCAAAAGTGCCTACAAGTCCGAAAATAAATTTTTTCATATACTCACCTCTTATTTTTGATTTTTATTTACTCTTTCATTATAATCACAGAACGCTTTGCACATTTTTGGGTGTGAAAGCAAAAATGTTATATTTGGCGGCAAAAGCCTTGTTACCGCCGCAGCTTTATCCGAAAATAAAACATTCACATTTGCAAAAGGTGTGTTGGGAGTGTTTCCGTCAATGCGGTGCACATTCTCGCCCTCGTTCACCTTTTCGTGTGCTTCTTCGGCATAACATATCTTTACCAGCTTGCCTGACATACCAAGCAGCTTTTTGTACTGCGCCGCCCTTATTTTAAGAATTCGGCTGTCGGTGTGGTAATAATATATACCGTTACTTTCGCAGTCGTTTACATTTGATGCCTCTATGCAGGCAAGCCCGGGGCAAAGAAAGATCGTTTGCGAAAATCTTTCGCCCTTTGTTTTTTTACAGTAGAAAGATTCTATCAATCCCGACATATAAAGCGGCAGCCAACTGTTTATAGCAGCCGTCATTTCGGCTATGCCGCGGTCTATGTTGTGAATGATGCGTATTTTAATGCCTTTGCCGATACATTCGCGCATCAGTGCCGCCCATTTAAGCCTGAAAGCCGTATCTTTTACCATCCAGTCCATTGGTTGGTCGGAGTACAGCAAAAGTTCCTCGGCATTGTTTTGTACCGCACTACCGAGAAAACGTATAACTGCCGTCTGCAAGCCCTCTGTGCCGTAATATATGCTCTTTTGGTCGGATAAGATCTCGTGCTTGGCTGCTTCTTCAAAGGTCGGCAAGGGTATTTTTATATCCGCCGAAAAAGAGGAGATATTTTCAAGCAGCTTTTCTATATATATTCCTGTGTCGCTTTCGTCAAAGTCGCACAGCCAGCGGCTGAAATATTCAAAACATTTTTCTCTGTCGCTTACTGCATTATTGGGGATAGCTATAGTCTCGGCAAGCAGATCGAGACTGTTGTTTTGCATTATGGTATCAAACAAAACTTTGCATATTTCATCCGATAGTTTTGAGCCTGCTTTGGGCATACGTGTGCCGTTGCGAAAACGGCTTATTGCCGATACATCTATATGTAAAAAATCACATAGAGCCGCATTTGTTATCCCTGCAATACTCATTGCGGTATTCAGCTTTCTGCCGTAGAGTATGTATGGAGCATCTGCATATATTTGTTTCTTCCTGCCCGTATCGTTGGGATCACAGTCCGGAAATAACCACAAAAACAGATGTTCCGCTAATTTTTCGGGGGATACGGTTTTACCGTCCGAGACCGCCTCCGATAATTTTGCGGTTTTACCGTTTCTTGCGGCGTAAATGCAGATGGCATCTGTCAATTTTTTTGCCGTAGGGCTTGTCGGCTTGGGTGTACGGCTGCCGTTTCTCATACGGCTTACAGCCGAGCAGTCTATGCCCGCAATATCGGCTATATCGGTATTTTTTGCACCTATTATGTCAAATACGGTGTTTAATCTTTCCTTAAACATAAAAATCTCTCGCTTTTTATACTATGTATAAATTATCTATTATGATTATATCAAACAGAGCCTTATAATTCAAGTGTGACAGCAAATTGGCATTTGCCAAGTGGCTGACATAATTGAAAACCGTTTAAATATATTGTAAAATACCATTATAAGGAAACGCTGATTTAAGGATACCAAAAATAATTTTACTTTTTTGATTTAACAAACTAAGGAAGTCCCCCGCTTCTAAAGCGGGGGTGCTTACTTAAAATTCAGTGGGTCAGCACTTTTGCTGCGCAAAAGCCCGG
>CAMNCZ010000226.1 GCA_946534775.1 uncultured Eubacteriaceae bacterium | reverse complement strand
TAGTTCTTGAAAAAAGCCCCAATTCCCGGTACCTATAAAATAAATATTATCTATCGTATGCCCTTGTCCGTCAAAACTCACATACCAACTGCCCGTACAGCCATTCCAATTATAAGACACATCATTTTCTGCCAAGTCGGCAAAATCCAAATCATCGGTTAAAACTACATCCAGATATTCACTTGACGTTCCGCGCCCGTATTCCCCGTTTGAAAACGCTATAAGCTTTTCTATCGTATCTATCTCTATCGCTGCCATTTCCTTTCCCCCTTTTCACTTTTCACTATTCATTATTCATTATTCATTATTCACTATTCACTATTCACTAACTCCTGATTATCCCGACCGACCCGTCGGGCATATTTTCCGCATCTTCCTCGGCCTCTTCCTCGCTTTGGTATACCTTAAAAATAATATCCTCGTACTCCTCTCCGTCATACTTTTTGTACACCTTCACGCCATTCGTATCCTGTCTGAAAACAAGGCCGTATTTATCGTCAAACAGCACCTCCGCCGTCCTGGTTTGACCGTTTACCCCGAAATTTATTTTGAAAGCTTCCGTTTGTGTACCTTTCAGACAGCGGCATTTATACATATCTTCGGTATATACGCTTATCGTTTTGTTGTGTGCTGCGGGGCTAAGTGTCGTTAAGCCTGCCGAAAAATCGCTTAAAGAAACATAGTAAAGCTGTTCCCCGTTCAGTTTCAGCAACTCCGTCAGGTTTTCCGCAATATTGTCCATATCCTCTGCCGTCACAAACTGTTTTGTATATACCGAAATTTTGCTGTTTTCTGCCTTTATGAAATTTCTGCAAGCCGCTTGTGTTTTCGCTTTGAAAGTCTTTGCACCCGCCGTCCATTCCCAGCCGTTGTCCGTCATAACAACATTCGGTTCAAGCGCAAACTGCGTGATACACGTTTCAAGCCTTTCCGTTATTCCACCCGACAGCACATATATCAGCGGATCGTCCGCCACACTTGAACTTACGATATAAGCCGCCTTATAGCTTTGCCATACATAGTTTTCACCCGTTATCACCAGCTGAATATCAAATTTCCCCGCATACTTCGTTTCGTTTATATCGGGGCACCACTCCAGAACAAGCGTACTGCCTTCAACCTCTATATCGAGTTCCTTTGTAAAATTTATCGTCTTTACCGCAGCCGACACGATATTTTCATCGGGCAGTTCATTAAGCGGCACATAAAAAACAAATCTGTATGCCGCATCCGAAAACTGTTTTACATTGTACACCGCAGGTACGGGCTGTTTGTTTTTAATATCTATCCTCATAAACTCACCGCCTTATGTTCTTTCGATATAGGTAAAATTGATATTTCCCGCCACCGCAAACTGGTTGTAGGACGAGTATTTCGTAGCATCTATTTTTACATTTACAGGCCCGTTATAAGTTGTCGATAAAGCCAGATTGCCCGTCACTATCGCCCGCACCGTGCCAAAGTTTGACGGATATATCAAATCATACTCTTCGCAGGCGCATATAAGCGTACTGTTTGTAAGCCTTATACAGTTTTTCGCAGGCTGCGGTGTGACCGCGCTGTCAAATATATGCACATCTTCATCCGCTACATTGAATGTACAGCCGTCCACCCATACACCGTCGGCCATATCTCCGCTCCAACCGTTTAAAAGTATCAGCGCATTCGATGAATAATCGGCTGTATGTTCAAACTCTATATTTTTTATTTTCAGGTTCTTCCCCGCCGTGTCTATTCTTGCCGAAAGCACAAACTTAACCTTGCCTATCCCCGCAAACGTTACATTGTCGGCGTTTGTCCTAAACCCGCTTACATAGTATGTTCCGGGTGCAAACATCACCGTCTTGCCCTTGTTGTCATTATACGTCAGCGCCGCCGACATCTCCTCGTTGTCGTCCGTACCGTCACACACATAGTCCGCCGCCGCCTTGTACGCATTTGCACTGTCCGCAGCCGCTATCAGCACATAATAATTTTTCGCCTTTACCGCCGTATCCGATATCTCCTTCAGCACCGCATCGAGTATATCTGCATTGTCATTAAAATCATCTACATTGTAGTACTCGTTCTGAAAAGGCTTTTTTAAGTTGTAGTTTGTTGTAAAATCTGCCATTAAAGCACCTCCTCCGTTAATTCCCTGTGTGTATGCACCGCAAGCTCACTGTGCAAAAATGCCGAAAGCGTTTGGTGCGTGTTATACATCAAAAATATTTCGATAACTATATTTGCGGGCACTATTTCTTCAAGCACCTCTTTTAAATAGTCAAACTGATTTTTGGCGGCAAGTGCAAGCCCCACCGTAAGCGTGTATATGTCGTTTGCGTATTTTAAAATGAAATTTCCCTCGCCGCAAAGCGTTTTCAGCTTGTTTTCAAGGCTTCGCATCGTGTACGGCGTATCACCGTTAAGCGCCGCCTTTATACGCAGCCTGCGCAGTTCAAGCGTGTCCGTATCCTTGGCCGCGATCGCAAGCATCTTCTCCCACCTGCCGCAGCCGTATTCATCGAGTGTGTCGATAAAACACTCGTCAAGTATCAGATCGCAGCGTTCAAACATAAGCGAAAGTTCGGGCTCTTCACCCTTGAATATCTGTTTAAATTCGTATATCTCCTTTAAAATGTCGGGAAGATATCCGACCAAATGAATTTCTCTTGACATCAGCCCAATACCTCCCCGTTAAAAGTACTTGACAAAATATCTATTATCGCATCTTTGTCAAGCACATAGTTTGCACCGTCTCCGTTTATCTCAATATTCGTCACATCCACTATTCCCGCAATGTTCAACAGCCTTGCGCCTATCTGCATTATAAAAACGGATATTTCCGAAACATCGGCCCAGGTTTTGTTCAGTTCATAAAGATATTCCCTTATCGTTTCCAGTATCTTGCTTTTAAGCGCCGCAAAATCATAACCCGCCGCATAGCTTATCTGCGCGGTTATGTGTATATCTTCTTCTCCTACACCAACCACCGTCACCTGATGCCCTATCGGCGCAATGCCAAGCCCCTCTCCGCTGTTTGTCAGCGGATCTATCTCGGTTTGCAGTTCATCCACCAACAGTTCCGAAGGCACATCAAACCCGCTGTCCTGTATCACAAGCTTGACCGTGCCCGCGCCGTTCCAGTCTGCCGCCTTGTACACCTTTACGCCGCCAACACCCGATATCGCAAGCACCTTTTGCCTGTAGTCCGCCACATTTCCGCCAAACGCCTTGCTCTGTAAACTCGCCATATACCGCGCCCGAAAAACTTCCGTCTCCTCTTCGTCCTCACCGGGCACTATCAGCTGCACAAGTGCCGCCGACTGTAACCCCTGTATGTAATCTATCGGGATCAGCGTGCCGAAGTTTTTATTTCCTTCCGTTCCCGCAGTTTCGCACCTGACTCTCCACATATTTCCCGATATTCTTTCTGTAACTTCATAATTAAGTTCGCCGCAGTTAAATCTTTTATCACTTATATCTATTGTTTCGGGTTCGGCCGTTGCCATCAGTTCGGCGTAAGTTGCCTCTTT
>CAMNCZ010000225.1 GCA_946534775.1 uncultured Eubacteriaceae bacterium | reverse complement strand
TGCCGCCAATATAACTATCGGCGTAAACACGATACCCGTCACGTTGCTTTTTGCCCAGGCAAGAAAAACCGTAGTGTAAAAGTTGGTCTCGCGCTTTTCAAGCTGATATTTATTGATATAGCGCATAACCGACTGCACAAGCCACTGTATGGACACCATACCCGCCGTTGTGACCGCAATATTCACCGTTGAATAATGCCCCATCATCTCGGGCACAAAAAGCACCGTCATAACCGACATAGTCACAACACCGACTACGCCCTCTATGCCCTTTGCCGCCATATATATGATCGTATCCCTGGCCATACGCCCTTTTTGCGAACTCTGTTCAGACATAAATTATCTCCCGTAAAATATTTTTCGATGTATAATTATATCATATTTAAGGACGATAGACAATACATTTTTGCTTTAAGTTTCCCCATTTTTTTGTACCGGAAAATAAAACACTTTTCCCTTTGGACGAAACGGCAGGCGGCTGCCTTTCGGCACAAGAAATGCGTGTTCCCTTTTCACCTTCAGATCGTCCTCTATCATTGCATCGGTTATTATCAGTATCGGCCCGTTTTTGGGAAAATCCTTCGAGTTTATCAAAAGGTCTACGGCAGGCTGCAAAACGGTGCCGCCGCGGCCTTTTACACACACCCTGCCCGCAATATCCTCGGGCGAGAGCCAGCCTGCGTCATAAGCCGCCGCATCGCAAAAGACCACCCTTGCAAAAGGCACTTCTTTTGCCGCGGCATAGCTTGCGACCGCGCCCAGTGCATAGCCGATAAGCTTTGCACTCATCGACCCCGAGGTATCTATCACAACGCCGAAAGTGCGGCTGTTTTCGGGCACATCGGCGCTTATACAGCGGGGTCTGGGTATATCGGGCGTACTGCCCTGCCTGCGGCTTGGGCGCGCGTAGCTTCTGCGCTTTTCAAGCGGCGCAAAATTCACATCAAACCACTGCGCAAGCTGCACATCCCACGGTATGGGCGGCATCGCAAGCGCCTTTATCTCCTCTATCAAGCCCTGCGGGATATAGCCCCTGCCGTTTTGTATATGGTATTCAAGGCCGTTTTGCAGGGCGCTTTTATAAAAATCATCAAGCGAAGAAACGCCCGTATATGTCTTGCTCAAGCCCTTTCCGATAATATCGCCGTCCCTGCCGCGAAAAGTCGAAAGCTTGGAATAGTATTTCAGGTCTTTTACAATGCGGTCATACACGCCCTCCGCGGAAACATTTTTAAGACTTTCGTCATACAGACCGCAGTCGGGCATTGTGCCTATCTGCATTTCTTTAAGCCAGCCGTTTATCACAAAATCGCAGGCCACATTCCAAAGATAGGGGTCGCGGCCTTGGCAGCGGCCGTGATGTTGAAGCCCCGCGTGCAAAAACTCATGTGCCAGCACAAATTTCAGTTCCTCATCATTAAGCCCCGCCGCGGGGTTTATATATATCTTTGCCTCAACAACGTTTACCGCCGCAACGGAAATATCGTTTTCTATGCATACCTCGCTGTTTTCGATTATTTTAAACGACGATGCAAGCGCACCCAAAAGCGGATATCTGTTCACAAACCACTCCGCCGCCAACTCCGATTTTGTCTTGTTTCTGCTCTCCTTGTACGAATAACCGCCCGCCTTCGTCACCGTTTCTTTTACGGAATAGGCAAGCGCATACGCAAACTCCGTGATATACTCGTTCTTTTTCCCCTCCTTGTAAACCGTAGGTTCGTCCAGACCCCGCATATCCGCAGTGTACATATTTGCCGTGCCGAAACTTCCCACCTCGGGTGCGCCGTTTTCAAGCAGATATTTGTATATGCTCTTTTCGTCGTTCAGCGGGCCGCGGTAGCTTTCAAGCGGATCTACGCGGGTCTTGCCGAGTTTTATATCGCTTAAAAATTTTGTTATATAGATATCGCAGGCAATATTCCAAAGCGTTTTGTCAAAAGCGGGTCTCCACGTCTTTTTGCCGTTTGCATCCGTCATCTCATAGCCCGGCAGGCGGTCCGCATCAAAATGGCCAAACGACAGATGCAGCTGACAATGCGCTATTATATATGCCCATTCGTCGGGCGAAAGCGGGTGGTCCTTGTTAAGGTTTATATAGCCGCTTGAAGAAACTATCGCGGCATTGCCCTTTCCCAAATATTTGCCCTCGCATACATTAAGGCTGCCGCGCCGTATTATGCGGTCAAAAAGCGGATTTTCGTGTACTTTTTGTATGCCCTCAAGCAAATTTTCGTGATTTGGCGAAATGTGTTTTTCCTTTTTCTTTGCCATTTACATCACGCCCCCGCACTTGCAAGCCTTGGCAGGTCACGCACTATCTCGACCATAAACCAATCGGGCAGCACCTCGTCGCCGTCTGCCGACACCACCATTAAAGCAAGTTCGTGATTTATCTGCGAAAGTTCCTTTATAAGCGCCTTTGCGCGGTGTGTCAAAAACTGCGTTTCCTTGTCAAGTTTGTTTTTGTTGTCGGGCAGGTCGTGCAAAAGCCTTGCGCGGAAAGACTGTGCCAGAAAATACAGTATGTCCCTGTCCTCGGGGTTTGACGGCCATTTTTCCGTACCCTTTATAATAGCCGCAAGTTTATGTTTGTTGTCGATATTTTTGGTAAAAGCGATAAACATACCCGCGTGAGCCGCCGTCAGACAGCCGTAGGCGATAACTCGCAGCATATTTTCCGCCGTCTTGTCGCCCTTTATCGTCTTTTCCTCGCCGAAACCGTATTCGTAAAGGGCATCACTCAAAAGATGCCACGAACGCGGTGTGGAGTACGGTTCTTCGGTCTTTGGCGGTTCGGAAAACAGATGGTCGGGGCGCTGGGTTATATAGTCTATGACCCACGGATGCAGATTATTTTGATAAGCCCAGTCAAGCCACTGTGCGCTGTCCGCCACAAGCTGAACGTGGAACATTCTGTTTATCAGCGCCGACGACATAGTTTTCACTATCGCGCTGTCCTGCGAACGGTTGCCCGCGCCGATAACAACACTGCCCGCAGGCAGATGATATTCACCTATCCTTTTTTCGTGGATAAGGCTGTAAAACGCCTTTTGCACCTCCTGAGTGCAGGCATTGAGTTCATCCAGAAACAGAACGTAGGGTTCTTTTCTTGCTATCATTTTGGGAGGAAGAAACTCCGACACATCACCGCGTATCTGCGGTATGCCGATTATATCCTCGGGCGCAAGCTGACTGCCCAAAAGCGAAACGCAGGGCAGCCCCACTTCCTCCGCAAATTTTTCAACCAGCGCCGACTTGCCGATACCCGGCGCACCCCAGATAAACACAGGGCGAATAGGCGCAATATTAAGTAAAAGTTCAAGTAATTCATTTTGTGTTACAGTGTAAGAAAGATTCATATATATACCTCATAATTTTTCTGTAATTTTCCCAAAAAAAGCACAAAAAAGGCACAAAAAAAGCACCTCAAAAAGAGATACCCACACAAATAAAACATATTGAGCCGTAAAGCAAAACTTATAGTAAACGACAAAAGTCTTTGGACTTTGGGCGTTTACTTGCGCCGACTGC
>CAMNCZ010000224.1 GCA_946534775.1 uncultured Eubacteriaceae bacterium | reverse complement strand
ATTATGGAATTTACGAAACTTATTGAAAAAAGGCGCAGCATCAGAAAGTACACTGACGAAAAAATCACGGATGAAACAATAGATAAAATAGTCCGTGCAGGGCTTCTTGCGCCAAGCAGCCGCAATTTAAAATCGGCCGAACTTATATTGATAAAAGACAAAGCTATGCTGAAAAAGCTTGCCGATGTAAAGGCAGCGGGGTCGGCTATGCTTGACGGTGCGGCCTTTGCGGTAGCCGTTATAGGCGACAGCCAAAAGGCAGATGCGTGGATAGAGGACTGCTCGCTTGCGCTTATTTATATGCAGCTTGCGGCGGAAGATATGGGCATTGGCAGCTGTTGGATACAGTGCCGCCTTAGAAATTCCAAAATTGATGGTATAAGTTCCGAGGATTTTGCTCGCAGTCTGCTCTCTTTCCCCGAAAACTATTCTTTGGAGGCAATCATCTCGTTCGGTATGCCCGCAGAAGAAAAGCCGCACGTTACGGAAACGGACAATGGCAAACTGCACATTGAAAAATTCTGATCAAGCCTTATTTTCGGCATCTATACCGTAAATTACACTTGAAATATACCGAAAATTTTAGTATAATATAAATAAACATAGCTTATTTTTTGAAACGGAGTTTTTGCAAGATGAAAGATTTTTTCAGCCTTGACAGCAAATTATACAAATACTGCACCTTTTTAAGCGAGGTTCTTATACTTACGATATTGTGGACAGTATGCAGTATCCCCATAATAACAATGGGTGCTGCGACCACGGGTATGTACTATGTTTTTACCCGCCTGCTTTCGGGCCGCGAGGGATATGTAAGCCGCGACTTTTTCAAAAGCTTCAAACAGAATTTCGTTCAGGCTACTTTTCTGACGATATTGCTGCTGTTTGCCGCGTGGATAATATACATAAACATAACAAACCTACAGACGGACTCGTTTTTCCTGCCCGTTCAGTTTGTACTTTGCTATGAGCTGATAATAACGCTTATCTACATTTTCCCTGTGCTTTCAAGGTTTGAGATGAAAACGTTTCAGCTTATAAGGACCTGTATATTTATGGCAAACAGGCATTTATTCACAAGCTTCACCTGTCTTATACTTTTTATCGCCTTTGTGGCGCTTTGTATGTACCAGCCGTTTCTTATAGTGGTTGCGGCGGGCTTTTACGCCTGGCTCACATCGCTTATGTTTATGAAACTGTTTCGTAAATATCTGCCCAATATGGACGGCGATATAGAATACACAAACGCGCAGCTCGGTGAAATGGAAGAGGCGGAAAAAGCAAAGCAGGCAAGTACACAAACCGCAGAAACACACTTAAACGACAGTAACAATATTTAATAAAAAAAGAAGGGATATAAATGTACAACAACCCCATTAAACACGCAGCAGGTTCCAAACGAGAGTTTTTTGACGAGAACGACCCCATAATGCTTGATTTTATCGAGTGTATACGCGATCTTCTTGAACTGCCCGAGGTAAAGGAACTTGACAAATTTCATCAGCATTGCAATACATCGCGCTTGCAGCACTGTTTAAGCGTAAGCTATTACAGCTACCGCATCGCCAAAAGAATAGGCGCCGACCCGCGCAAGGCGGCAAGGGCGGGGCTTTTGCACGATTTGTTTTTATACGATTGGCGCAAGGAGAAAACACCCGAACTTCACGCTTTCTGGCACCCCAAGGCTGCGCTTGAAAATGCGAAAAAGATAACCGAACTTTCCTTTGTGGAAGAACGTGCCATACTTGAACATATGTGGCCGCTTTATTGGGGGCTGCCCTCCACAAAAGAGTCTGTCGCAGTTACCCTTGCAGACAAGTACGCCGCTTCTATAGAGGTGGTATGTCAGTGGAGTCTGGTATTTTTAAGAAAGCTGCATATTGTACGCAGTTGAAAATATAATACCTATAAAGAAGTTGACATAGACGGCTGCTTCGTCTTTTTATGCGGGGCGGCCTTTTTATAAGGAAATATCCCTAAAAATCGGAGGTACCCTAAATGGGTTTAAAAACACAGATAGAAACGGTCAAAAAGAAGGACCCCGCGATAAAATCCACGCTTGAGGTCCTGCTTTACCCCAGTTTCTGGGCGATGCTGTTCCATAGCGGCGCGCACAAGCTTTACAAACACAAGCATTATTTTCTTGCAAGATTAATATCGCAGATATCCCGCGGCTGGACGGGTATAGAGATACATCCCGGAGCCGATATAGGCGACGGCGTATTTATAGACCACGGTATGGCGGTAGTTATCGGTGAAACCTGCGAGATCGGCGATAATGTGACCATATATCAGGGCGTCACTTTGGGCGGTACGGGTAAAGATGTCGGCAAGCGACACCCCACCGTCGGCAGCAACGTGCTTATCGGTGCTGGCGCAAGGGTGCTTGGCCCGATAAATATCGGCGATAATTCAAAGATAGGCGCAGGCAGCGTTGTGCTTTCGGATGTGCCCGCCTACGCTACGGTCGTGGGTGTGCCCGCGCGCGTTGTAAAAATGAATTATGACGAAAACTGTCCTTCCGATACGCTTGACCAGCTGCATATCCCCGATATTGTCGATCAGCAGCTTGCGGAAATGCATAACAAAATACACGAGCTGGAGATCATGCTTGAAAACGAGCGTAAAAAGCACAAAAACAAGGACAAAAACAAAGATAAAGATAAAGAAAAAAAGAAAAAACACAAAAACACCGAACTTTCGGAAACCCCCGAAAAGGAAGAACAAGGAGCTTAGTTTATATGAAGATCTACAACACACTTACACGCAGAAAAGAGGAATTTGTACCCATTGAGGAAGGCAAAATAAAAATGTACGTCTGCGGCCCTACCGTTTATGATTTTATTCATATCGGCAATGCCCGCCCCTACGTTATTTTCGACACTATCAGACGTTATTTTGAATATAAGGGCTATAAAGTAAATTATGTTCAGAATTTCACCGATGTAGACGACAAGATAATAAAAAGGGCAAACGCCGAGGGCGTGGAGTCTACCGTAATTTCGGAACGCTACATAAAAGAAGCGCTTAAAGATGCCGAGGGCCTTAATGTTGAGCCTGCGACCAAAAACCCGAAAGTTACCGAGGAAATGGACCATATAATCGAGATGGTACAGACACTTATCGACAAGGGCCACGCTTACGAAGTTGACGGCACCGTATTTTTTGATACAAAATCATTCGAGGGCTACGGCAAATTATCGGGCAAAAACATTGACGACCTGATGGCGGGCGCAAGGATAGACGTTGACGACAACAAGAAAAATCCGACCGACTTTGTTCTCTGGAAACCAAAAAAAGAGGGCGAACCCGCTTGGCAGTCACCCTGGGGCGAGGGACGTCCGGGCTGGCATATCGAATGTTCCGTAATGGCAAAAAGATACCTTGGCGATACCATTGATATCCACGCAGGCGGCGAGGACCTTATCTTCCCCCACCACGAAAACGAGATAGCTCAGAGTGAGGCCGCAAACGATGCACCTTTTGCGCGTTACTGGATGCACAACGGCTTTATAAATATAGACAATATCAAAATGAGCAAATC
>CAMNCZ010000223.1 GCA_946534775.1 uncultured Eubacteriaceae bacterium | reverse complement strand
TATTATTGAAACAAAGGTGTCGAAAAGTATCTCTCCGCCGTATCGGGCAGGATAGTCACGACCGTTTTGCCCTCGCCCAGTTCTTCCGCCATTTTCAAAGCCGCCGCAACATTTGTGCCGCTGGATATGCCGCACATTATGCCTTCAAGCTCGGCAAGCTGTTTTGCGGTGTTGATAGCATCTTCGTCCGTTACTATATGGATATGGTCATAAATATTTCTGTTTAAAATAGAAGGAATTATACCGTCACCAATACCCATCTGGAGATGTGTTCCTATGGTGCCGCCCGCAAGGATAGCCGCGTGCTCGGGTTCTACCGCCCATATTTTCATATCGGGATTCTGCGATTTGAGTGTTTCGCCTATACCCGTTATTGTGCCGCCCGTACCGATGCCCGAACAAAAGCCGTCTATCCTGCCCGCTACCTGTTCAAGTATCTCCAGTGCGGTATAATATTTGTGTGCATAAGTGTTGTTGATGTTTTCAAACTGCTGCGGCACAAATACGTTTTTGTCGTTTGCGGCCATCTCAAGCGCAGTATCGAGACATTTTTGTATACACTTGCCTATATCGCCGTCATCGTGTATCAGAATCACTTGTGCGCCGTAATGCTCTACAAGTTTTCTGCGCTCCTCACTTACGGAATCGGGCATAATGATTATCGTCTTATACCCCCTTACCGCACCTACAAGCGCAAGGCCGATACCCTGATTGCCGCTTGTGGGTTCGACAATGACTGTATCTTTGGTTATCTTACCCTCTTTTTCCGCATTTTTTATCATATTGTAAGCAGTACGGGTCTTTATTGAACCGCCTACGTTAAGTCCCTCAAATTTGACAAGTATTTCGGCATTGCCCGGCTTATTCATACGGTTGAGCCTGATTATCGGCGTATGCCCCATAGCTTCAAGAATATTATTATATATCATTTTTTCGATCTCCGCATAGATATTTCCCTGTTATACACAGGGTATTTTTAATTATAACAGATGTTTACGGAAAAATCAAACAAATATTTAAAAACTATTGAAAAAAATTCAAAAATGTGGTTAAATATAATATATATGCATATCACATATAAAATACATACCCAATATGAGGTGACATTATGGATAATACCAATAAAAAAATAAAAGTTATGAGTATATTCGGCACCAGACCCGAGGCTATCAAAATGGCGCCGCTTATCAACGCAATGAAAAAATGTGATGATATAGAACAGATAGTATGTGTTACCGCGCAGCACAGACAGATGCTTGACCAGGTGCTTGAAATATTTGATATCAAACCCGATTATGACCTTGATATAATGACAAACCGTCAGACACTTACAAGCATAACAACAAAGGCCCTTGTCGGCCTTGAAGAGGTTATGCAGCAGGCAAAGCCCGATCTTGTGCTGGTACACGGCGATACTACCACCACTTTCGCAGGCGCACTTGCGGCATTTTACGGCAATATTGCGATAGGCCACGTTGAAGCAGGTCTTCGTACTTACGACAAATACCAGCCCTTCCCCGAGGAAATGAACCGCCGTCTTACAGGCGCTATGGCCGATCTGCACTTTGCCCCCACTCCGCTTGCAAAGGAACATCTTTTAAAGGAAAATATCTCGCCCGACGGCATTTTTATAACGGGCAACACTGCCGTAGACTGTATAAAAACAACTATAAAAGACGAATTTACATTTGACGAACCCGTACTTAACAGTATAGATTTTAAAAACAAGCGCGTTATCACTATGACGGCACACCGCCGCGAAAACTACGGCAAGCCGCTTGAAAACATCTGCAATGCCGTATTGGATATCGTAAACAAATACAAAGATGTAGAGGTAGTTTACGCAGTGCATTTAAGCCCTGCCGTAAGAGACACGGTATTCCCCATACTTGACGGAAAAGAACGTATCCACCTTATCGATCCCATTGATATTGAAAATATGCACAACCTTATGAACCGCAGTTATCTTGTGCTTACAGACAGCGGCGGATTGCAGGAAGAAGTGCCTTCAATGGGCAAGCCCGTACTGGTACTCAGAAACGTTACAGAGCGTCCCGAGGGCATTGAAGCAGGCACGCTTAAACTTGCAGGCGTTGAAAGAAAAGAAATATTCGACCTTACCTGCGAACTTCTTGACAACAAAGATACCTATTCAAAAATGGTAGCTGCCAAAAACCCCTTTGGTGACGGCTATGCATCGGAAAGAATAGTTGAAGCTATACGCTACCGTTACGGTTTCAGACAGGACAGACCCGAGGACTATTAAAATATGTTATATTCAACCGAAAAAAACAAGGAACGTGTTATACTGGTCGCAGTTGACGACGGGCATAACGAATTTGATGTGGAAAGCTGCCTTGATGAACTTAAAGACCTGGCAAAGACCGCAGGGGCAGAAGTTGTCGGCAGGATGATACAAAACCGCGAAGCCGTACACAAGGCGCACTATCTTGGCAAAGGCAAGATGGAGGAATTAAAAAATTATATTGAAATGACCGAGGCAACCGGCATAGTATGCGATGACGACCTGAGCCCCAACCAGATGCGAAATATGGCGGAGATGCTGGATACAAAAATTATGAACCGCACTTTGCTTATCCTTGATATATTCGCACAGCACGCACAGTCTGCCGAAGGTAAACTGCAGGTCGAACTTGCACAGCTTAAATACAATTCCTCTCACCTTGTAGGCCAGTACAAGTATATGAGCCGTCTCGGCGGCGGCATCGGCACAAGGGGTCCCGGCGAGACCAAACTTGAAACGGACAGGCGAAATATCGCAAACCGTATAGCCGAACTTAACAAGGAGCTTAAAGAGATAAAACGCCACCGCGATGTAATGCGTGAAAAGCGCAGCACAAGCGGTATGCCGATAGCTGCACTTGTGGGCTATACCAACGCAGGCAAATCTACCCTGTTAAACACCCTGACGGATGCAAACATTCTTGCAGAGGATAAATTATTTGCTACCCTCGATACCACAACACGCAAAAAAAAGCTTGACAGCGGCATTGAATATCTTTTTACGGATACCGTAGGTTTTATACAGAAACTGCCTCACGGCCTTATAAACGCTTTTCGCGCAACGCTTGAAGAAGCAAGTTACGCACATATCCTTATACACGTTCTGGATGTGTCGAACCCCCGCCGCGAGGAACAGATGAAAGTGGTTTATCAGACACTTGACGAACTGAAATGCGGCGATAAGCCCGTTATAACCGTTTACAACAAGGTCGATAAAGACGGTATCGAACTTCCCCTGCCGCCCGATCCACGCGCCATTGCCACAATAAAGATATCGGCAAAACACGGCGACGGCATAGACAAGCTTACCGAAACACTTGAAGAATGGCTGAAAAGTCAAAAAAAATGTCTGGAGATCATTATACCTTATGACAAAGGAAATATTGTCAGCCTTATACACGGAAACTGCGAGATAATCGAAAGCGATCACCGTGAAAACGGCTATTATTTCAAGGTATATGCAAACGACGAGATGTCAAACAGACTTCGGGATTATACGATTTAAGGAGATGCTCTTTAAAATGAC
>CAMNCZ010000222.1 GCA_946534775.1 uncultured Eubacteriaceae bacterium | reverse complement strand
GAGCCCGATGTACTCATCCCGGCATTTATTTCGGGTCCGCCGAGGATGGTCTTTTGTGTTACGGGCTTAACGGCTTTGAGGTCGCTTGAAGAGAAGTCCGACAAGAAGCCCGCTTCCTTATCATAGTAAGTTATAGAGACCTTATCTTTGGCAGGTGCATTTCCGCAAAGCCACTGAACGCTGTTTGCTCCCGATTCGGAATTGAGCCATGAGCGTATATTTGAGTCGCCCCAATAATTTGACGGCGTATTTGTATTTCGCCTTGCATGCGAACCCGTTTCTTGGGTCGGAACAGCATCAAAGGCTTTAATGGAAAGTATCTTATCGCTCATCATAAGCGGAAGATAACCGTCTTGTGCGGTTTTTACAGTATCTGTCGCATCGGTTATGGGATCTCCCTTTTCGTCAAAGCCCGTTACTTTCTCAAATGCCACGCAGCGCCACATTAAAGGTTCACCGTAATATGAGCCGACATAAACATAGTCGCCTATTTTTATATCCGCCGCACTTATGGTCTGTACAGGTTTTTCTTCTTCGCCGTTTATAACATAAGCGTCCGCTTCCGTACCTGTGCCGCCTGTGATATTTGCAGCCGTTGTATCAAGATAGAATGCAGGACGAATTCCTATATCCGCAGTATTGGCATAAGCATATAACACTTCCCCTTCGTTATTGACATAGCGAAGAGCCGAATAACCGTCATCGGCTTTTTCGGACGGTGAACGCAGCCAATATGCTCCCGTTTTATAATAATCGCCGAAACCCCGGTATAAGCGGTAAACTTGCTTTATATCGGGCAGGAATATCTTATCGGCCGATACTTCGCTGTATGCATAGTTGTAATTTTGCATCACATCCGCTATATCGGGTGAGTAAATATGCTTATTTTCGTTATCACCGTATATCACATTGGTATGCTCGCCGTTATATAAAAGCTGCTTTTGTTCAACTTCTTTTACCGCCGATCTTTCGCTGTCGGTAAAGCCGTTCAAAAAGCCTGCTTCATCTTTGTAATCGGGCATATTTCCGCAGCTGTAAGTTACCGCACCCGACTCGGCATCGGAATTGAGCCATTCCTTTATATTGCTGTCACCCCAGTATGTGCTGCCGTAACGCTTTCGCAGATAAGACGGGTTTCTCATATTGCTTCCGCTTACTTTTGTGCTGTCGCTTACCGATGAATCAAAAACCTTATTGCAAAGCACCTTATCACTTATCATTAAAGGACCGTTTTCATCTGCATCGATACATCTCCAAAGGATAGCTTCGTTATTGTAGGTTCCCATTTGGAAATAATCGCCGACATTATAGGTCTTGCCGTTTATTGTAAAACCGTTTTCATGCTTTGGCCCGTTTATGATATAAGGGTCGTTTGCACTGCCGTCGCCCTCGGTGATCTCCGAATTTGTTGTGTCAAGGTAGAACGCGGGGCGAACACCGATATCATTCATGCAGTCCAACTCAAATGTGACCGATCCGTTATTGTGATAACCGTCTTTCAGACCTGCCACACGGCTTGAACAGCCCGAACTGTAATAAACTTCCGTTACAGGATCATCGTCCTTTATGTAGGTATATTTATGGGAATTGTTAAAAGGCGTTCTCAGCCAGTAATAATATGTTTTGTCCTTTTGCGGATAATCGTTATTGCTTGCGGTCTGTCTGTACGAACCTCTTGTACGGTTAACGTTGGTATCCTTTGCAACGGCAAGTGTCGTGGGGTATGCATAACAGTAATCGCCGAAATTGGTATATACATCATAAAACTGCTTAACATCAAGCAAAAACATTTTGTCCGTTGTTGTTTCGCTTGCCGCCGTTTCATAGTTTTGCAGAACATCTGCAACAGGGTATTCCGCTCTGTGGTAGTTTTCGTCAAATCCATATTCGGAGTGGTCTAAAAGCTGCTTTTGCTCCACCGTCTTTACGGCAAGTTTTTCGTTCTCGGTAAAACCGTTTAAAAAGCCCGCTTCATCTGCATAACCGTAGCTTTTCTCCACGGGATCGGATGATGGACCGTCAAGATATACTGCCGTGGGCTGATTGCCGCAGCTCCATTCAACATTGCCTGCATCGGCATCGCTGTTCAGCCAATCCCTGATATTGCTGTCACCCCAATAATTGCTGCCGTACGTTGTTCTTGAATCTTTAACAGCTTGCGGTCTTGTGGGGACAACACCGTTCATGCTCCATATCTCACCGTTGTTGTTGCCCCTGCCGTGGCTGCCGCTTGTGTTTTCGCCTGCAAAATCAAAGGCTTTAAGACAAAGTATTTTGTCACTCAACATCAGCGGCCCGTTTTCGTCCACATTTACACACCGCCAGAGTATCGGCTTGCCGTAATATGTACCCATTTGGAAATAATCCCCGACATTTACAGTCTTTTCGCCCACATCAAAACCTAACTCAGTTTCTTCCGCCAAAACGCTTACACCAAAGGTCATGCTGCTCAATGTCATGACAGCCGACAGTATTCCGGCAAGTATTCTTTTGGTTTTTTTCATATTCACGCCTCCTCGTTTGTATCATTTATATTTTCGACCGGAAGTTTAAATGTGCCGATCAATGCTTTTTGCGGTATCAAAAATGCAATTTCGGCATTTTTCACACCCGATCATTTATAAATATTATAACAAAATCATTTTTTAATGCATACTGGAGTTTGACCAATTTTTTTGGAAATCAGCTTAAACAGCGACCCAAGTTTTACCCCAGTATCGTCCCGAGGCAAGGAAAAACCCCACATTTTCAGGTGTGGGGTAAAAATCATGTCTGAATATCGGTTTTCTCAATAATGCTGTTAAAGATGCGTGCAAGAGCCGCCCTGTTTTCCGCCCCCGACTTTCGATAAATGTTGCTCGCATGGAACTGGACAGTTCCGACTTTTATGGAAAGTCTTTCGGCGATCTCGGACTGTTTGTCGTCAGTCAGCAAAAGTTCCCTTGTCACTTTCATTTCGGACGGTGTGAGCGAATACCGCCGCTGAAGGATCTTCATTGCTTCTTCACTTGTCATTTTCGTTTCGGAAGGCGTGATCTCCCGCATATAGAAATTAAAATCATTATTTATTGCCATTGTTATTATCAGCACCGCAATCACAGCAATGTTAAGTGCCAGAACAGCAGCCGTCGGCAAAGATGAAAATTTTAATAAACCCAGTATGATGACCGAAAGTGCATCAATAGTTCGCCCCACACTTGCCCACAGTTCGGGAAAACGGGTCTTCGGTGCGATATTCCAGAATACTATGCTGAAATACGATGCCGCCGAAGCTATACCGAAATAAAACAGGCACATATTTATCCAATATGCCGTTTCGCTTTCGGTAAGCACCGAATGCAAAAGTGTCACAAGCCCCATGCAAAGCGAAGCTATCGGGATATATTTCCCGTGTTTCACATCACCCAACAAACCGAAAACAATGTATACAGGCACAAGCATAAGACGCGGCCACGCATAAGCATCTATCTGTTCAAAATTTGACTGTATTTGCAAATGATGGATATACCCGTTAAAAAAACTGTTGAAAAATATAAGCCCCGATGCGATCGTCACGGCA